>JAHJQP010000200.1 GCA_018819165.1 Pseudomonadota bacterium | reverse complement strand
TATACCGGTGGTGCTCATTACGGCTTACGCTGATATTCATCAGGCCGTCGAGGCCACGAAGGAAGGGGCCTATGATTATCTTGCCAAGCCCTTCGACAATAACGAGGTTGTCTGGATTGTCCGCCGGGCCCTGGCGGAAGGGGAATTAAGAAGAAACCTCAAATCCATTAATGATAGCTATAGCGGAAACTTCGGTCTTATCGAGAACATGGGACCAAGCGACAAGATTGCCCGCCTCGCAGCCGATGTTCACCGGGTGGCAAAATCGGACTTTTCCGTGGTCATCATCGGCGAAACGGGTTCGGGAAAGGAACTTGTCGCGAAAGCGATTCATGGGGACAGCGCCAGGGCGGAGGCGCCCTTTATGGCGGTGGATTGTGGCGCGATCCCCGAGTCCCTCCTGGAGAGCGAATTGTTTGGTCATGAAAAGGGATCGTTCACCGGGGCGGAGCGGCAGAAATTAGGCAAGTTCGAACTGGCCCACGGCGGGACCCTGTTCATGGATGAGATTGCCAATATGCCCCCCGGTTCCCAGGCGAAGCTCCTCCGGGTGATCCAGGATCGGAAGCTCTACCGCGTCGGAGGGGTCAAACCCGTGGATGTGGATATCCGGCTCATTGTGGCTACCAACCAGGATCTTCAGGAGATGGCGGTTGCGGGTGCTTTTCGAAAGGATCTATATTACCGTCTGAGCGAGTTCACGATCACTGTTCCCCCTCTCCGGGAGAGAAAAGAGGATATTCCTTACCTGGCCAAGCGTTTTCTGGATCTGGCTAATATCGAATTGAACAAAATGATCACCGGCTTTACAGACGAGGCAGTGGAGACATTGATGTCCAACAACTGGCCGGGGAATGTCCGCCAGCTCCGGTCGGTGATCAGGCGGGCCACCCTGGTGGTCAGCGAGACGATCACTGAAAAGGATCTCAACATCAAACGGGCCTCTGTGCCCGGACTTGCCTTTTCCCCGAAGGTTCAGGGGATGCCCTGGAAAAATGCATCATTGAGTGAAATTGTCCAGCAGAGCGTGCTTGCCGTGGAAAAAGAGGTTCTTAACGAAGTACTGCGCTTCACGGGAGGAAACAAGGCGAGGGCGGCAAGGTTGCTGCAAGTTGATTACAAGACCATTCATACGAAGGTGAAAAAGTTCGGCATCCAACAGAAGGGAGAAAACCATTTCGACAAAGCGTAAGTCGGACGGCAAAAAGACAGATGCGGATCGGGGAGACATCGGAGGAGGCATTTTGGGCAGCCTGACGGGGTTTTTGGAGAATTTGGGGGACCTGGCCGAAGCGGGGGAGCGGCTTTCCCGGCGGCAGGCGGCAAACCAGGATACCGGGGGAAAAAGGCGCGCCGGGGAAAAGGCGGGGAGCGAGAATCGTTTCGGTCGCATCCTCAGCGGTTTGACCGATATTGCCGAAAAGCTCAACGAGATCTCGGAGAAAGGGGAAACCATCTCTAAAAAGGGGGATTTTACGTTCCCGTCAAAAGAAGGCGGCGTCAAGGGGGTCTATGGCTTCAGCCTGAAAACAGGTCTCGGCGGGAGGGATGATCAGATCCGGGTGGAACCTTTCGGCAATATCCGCAAGGATAAAAAAACCGGCGAGGCCGTGGTTCAGGAGATCCATGAACCTCTCGTCGATCTCTTCGAAGATGAGGACGCCATAACCTTGATTGCGGAAATGCCCGGAGTGGGACCGGAAGATGTAAAAATCGATGTCCGGGATGATGTCCTGACGATCTCTGCCCAAAAGGGCGAGAAAAAGTACCGGAAGGAGGTCCTCCTGCGTCACAGTATTTCCAAGGAGAAAACAAGCGTGACATGCAACAACGGCATCGTGACCATCCGCTGTAAAAAGGTGAACTGAGTGAGGAAGCATGAAAGAGACTGAAAAACCGTTTATCAAATTGAAAGTAACGGAAGCTCTGACCAAGGACGTCGGGCGCGCCTTTGCCCGGATGGGACCGGAAGATCTGGAACGGCTTGAGGCTGCCATCGGCGACACCGTGGAGGTCGAAGGGAAGAGAAAGGCCCTCTGCAAGGCCATGCCCGCCTATCAGGAAATCCGTGGTCAGTCGCGGGTCCAACTCGATGGCCTGACCCGGGAGAACGCGGGCGTCGGTCTTGATGAACCTGTGCAAATCCGCAGGATTCAATGCCGCCCGGCGGAGAGGATCGTCCTGACGCCGACCAATGTGACTCCGGCGGAGCGGGATCTCCAGTACATCGGGAGCCTTCTGGACGGCCTGCCGGTCATGGAGGGGGCAAAGATCCAGGCGGCCCTGTTCGGCAGCCGTTCCGCCTTCTTCAAGGTCGAATCCGCGACGCCCAAGGGCCCGGTCCTCATCAACCCGACGACGACCCTGGTCATCGGCAAGTCTCAGGGGGAGGAAGGGGAAAGAACCCTCTCCTACGAGGATATCGGGGGATTGAAATCCCAGCTCCAACGGATCAGGGAGATGATCGAGCTGCCGCTCCGGTATCCCGAGGTTTTTGAACGCCTGGGGATTGACGCCCCCAAAGGGGTGCTCCTCTACGGCCCTCCCGGATGCGGGAAGACCCTCATCGCCCGGGCCATCGCCCACGAGACGGAGGCCAGTTTCTTTTCCATCAGCGGACCGGAGATCATCCACAAGTTCTATGGTGAAAGCGAGGCCCACCTGCGGAAGATCTTCGAGGAGGCGACCCGGAAGGGACCGAGCATCCTGTTCCTTGACGAGATCGACGCCATCGCCCCCCGCCGGGAAAATGTCGTCGGGGATGTGGAAAAGCGGGTCGTCGCCCAGCTCCTCGCCCTCATGGACGGCCTGAACAAAAGACAGAATGTCATCGTCATCGCCGCGACCAACATCCCCAACGCCCTTGACCCGGCCCTGCGGCGTCCGGGAAGGTTCGACCGGGAGATCGTCATCCCTATCCCGGACCGGCTCGGCCGCCTGGAGATCCTGGAAATTCACAGCCGGGGGATGCCCCTGGCCGGGGACGTCCGGATGGATCGTCTGGCGGAGATCACCCACGGCTTCGTCGGTGCGGATTTAGAGGCCCTCTGCCGGGAAGCGGCCATGATCTGCCTGCGCCAGATCATGGGGGAGATAGACTTCAGTCACGCCGGGATCCCCTATGAGACGCTCGTGAAGTTAGAGGTGCGCATGGAGGATTTTCTCTCCGCCCTGCGGGAGATTTCACCCTCCGCCATCCGGGAGGTCTTTGTCGAATCTCCCAACGTTCACTGGGAAGACGTGGGGGGGCTCTCCTCCCTGAAAGAGCGTCTGACCGAAGCGGTGGAATGGCCCCTGAAATATCCTCATCTCTTTGAAAAGGGAGGCGTAACCCCGCCCAAGGGGATTCTCCTGGTCGGCCCCCCGGGTTGCGGTAAAACCTTGATTGCCAAGGCGATTGCCACGGAGAGCCAGGTGAATTTCATCTCCGTCAAAGGGCCGGCCCTCATGTCGAAATGGGTCGGAGAATCGGAGAAGGGTATGCGGGAAATCTTTCACAAGGCAAGACAGGCGGCGCCCTGCATCATTTTCTTTGATGAGATCGACGCCCTCGTGCCGACCCGGAGCGCCGGGGCGGCGGATTCCCATGTCTCCGAACGGATCCTCAGCCAGTTTTTGGCGGAGTTTGACGGTATTGACGAACTCCGGGGGGTCCTCGTCCTGGGGGCGACCAACCGTCTGGATATGTTGGACGTCGCGGTCCTCCGGCCGGGTCGTTTCGACGACATTGTGGAGATGATGATGCCCGGCCAACAAGACCGGGAGGATATATTTACCGTCCATTTTCGTCGGAAACCTCTATCTGATGATATTCACAGCACGGAACTCGCGGAACAGACGGAGGGGTTCAGCGGGGCCGACATTGCCGCTGTCGTGCGGAAAGCAGCCATGATGGCGGTGCGCCGCGCTGTAAAGACCATGGAGAAGGCAGAAACGGGGGATCCGGACATCCTCATCCGGCGTCAGGATATTGATGACGCGTTGGAAGAAGTTCGCAGGGGGATGGGGTGATTACGGGAATCTATCTTTTCTGTCTGACGCCGGCCGAGCCTCTTCCAAAGATCGCCGGGAAAGGGATTGACGGGGAGCATCCTCTTTTTATTGAAGCCATCGGGAATGTTGCCGCCGTCCTTGCAGAGGTTAATATCGAGGACTTCACCGGCCCCGAGTCCCAGGAGAAAATGGAAGATCTGAAGTGGGTGGCGCCCCGAGCGCTCTGTCACGAAGAGGTCATCCTGACTGTGATGGAGCAGGGTCCCGTGCTGCCCGTCCGCTTCGGCACGGTATTTTCTTCCTTGGCAGCGGCGGTGGAACCACTGCGGCAACGCCAGGACGTCTTGATGAAGTTTTTCCAGGATACAATCGATAAAAAAGAATGGACTCTCAAGGGATATGTGGATCGGCCCCAGGCCCGGGCGCGAATGACGGTGGCCCGCCTGGCGGCGGAAAAGGAACAATTAGCAGGGCTTTCTCCCGGTAAGCGCTATTTTTTAGAGCAGAAGATCAAGGGAGCGGTGGACAAGGATGTGGCGATATGGCTGAAAGAGATAGAGCGCGATATCTTGCGTGTCGCCCGTAAGGCGTCGGTAGGGTTCAGTGAATGTCGTCTCCAGTCGCGGGATGTCACCGGCAGGGACGAGGAGATGTTTTTCCACGGCGCCCTGTTCGTTCCCGACGGGTCCGCGACGGTCCTGCAAGGCATAACGAACGAATGGAACACGCGCCAGGAAGCCCAGGGGCTCCAAATTGAGCTTTCCGGCCCCTGGCCGCCCTATCATTTCGCCCCGGTTCTCTAAAAAAAATATAGGGATTGCCATGATCACCGCCCAATCCGGGATGGAGGGGATCGAGAAGGCAAAGATCGAGCGGGCAAGCATCCCTTACAAATAACCATACGAACTTGTATCATACAAAAAAGTATGATGACGGAGGAAAGGTCCTGTTTGGGGAATGTAAGCTCGCGGGGCATAAAGTGACCAGGGCCGATCTTCAGCGGCTGCGTGAAAAAGCACGGCATGTGAAGTGGTCGGCTGGTTCGAGACAGGAATACTTTGCCATGTTTTCCGCCGCGGCGATGCCTGCCGCCGCAAGAGCGGACCTGGCGTCAGAAGGCGTCATCATCCATGATTTGGCTGATTTGCTTGCACAGACAAACGCCGTCTATCAAGAACCGGCGGAAGAATGACGCCGGGGCGAGTCTCGTACCCTTCAGGGTAGATCCGGTCTAAACCAATGACGAGAGGTTATCATGCAGAAGATCCTGGCGATGGACGACAAAAAGGACAATCTGTAGAGGGATCATGGCTTATCTATTATACGGCGTCGTGAAAGAACCGGCGGTTGTCGGCGCGTCCATGACGGGGATGAAGGGCCAGGCGGTGTCCTTTGTCGCCGGTCATGGACTGTGCGCAGCCGTATCGGAGATGGCCGCCGCAGAGGGCGCGCCGCCTGTTTCCGAACTCCTGGTCTATAGCAGGGTTGTGGAGGAGATCCATCGCATCCAGGCGGTTGTCCCCATGAGATACGGCTGTTTCCTCAACGGAATTAAGGCGATTCGAAACGCCCTGAAGGAGAGGCAGCGTCAGTATGAGACCCTGCTTGCACAATTGGAAGGCCATGTCGAAATGGGTATCCGGATACTTCTTCCCGAAAAGGAGTGGCGTCCCCGGCAGGAGGAGACGAGGCGAGACCCTCTTTCCACCGCGGGAACAACGGCGCAGCCGAAGGATGAACAGTCGATTGACGGCCGCGCTTATCTTGCCCTCCGGAAGGTCCATTACCAAATGCAAGATGAGACGTTCGAGGATCGCCGGGCGCTTATCGATCGCTATATCCAGGCCTTTTCCGGTCTTTACGCCAGACACCGGACAGAAACGGATACCAAAAACGGCGCCGTCATTCTATCCCTCTACTTCCTGACGCCGGAAAGCAAGGTCAACCGTTTCCGGGAAACCTTCGGGCGAGTAGCGGAAAACGGAGACGCCAAGGCCATGCTCAGCGGCCCCTGGCCGCCCTATAATTTTGTTACTCCCGATATCGCACCGGCCAACGACTCGTCATTCCGGACTTGATCCGGAATCCAGAAACAGGCGAGGCAAGGTGTCAGTCACGCCTGTGCGGGAATGACGTGGAAAGCGTCGATGTTGATTTCTCAGTAAAAGGAGAGGTTGCCGATGGAAGATAAAACCTTGAATGCAGCAGGCCATGACCTTTCGGGACGGTACGAACGACTCTACGCCATGCTCCTGGACGCGATTCCCTCGTCCGTCCTGCTGATCGATCAAAATATGTGCATTGTCTCGGCGAATCGCAATTTTCTCGAAAAGGGACGGCGGACCCTTGCCAATACCATCGGCTACCGGCTGGAAGAGGTATTCCCCACCGTCATCCTCGACCAGATGGATATTACCAAGCGCATCCGCCAGGTCATCGAAAAAAATCAGCCGGCCAAGGGGGAGCGGATGACGTACCGCGCCCCGGGGGTGCCCATCCGCACCTATTACTACAGCATCCTGCCCTTCACCTGGCAGGGACAGGTGGAAGGGGCGATCCTCCTCATGGACGATGTGACGGAGCAGGTGCGCCTGAGCGAGGAGGTGCGGCGGGTGGAGCAGCACCTGGCGAGCATCGTGGAGAGTGCCAGCGACATTATCCTGTCCACGGACAGAAAGGGTATGATTTTGACGTGGAACACAGCGGCGGAGAGACTCTCCGGTTATGCAGCGACGGAGGTGATGGAAAGCTATTTTACCGACTTCTGCACCGATGAGGACCGCAAGGATATCCACAATATTCTTTCCCGCATCGATACCCGTAAGTACGCTCAGATGAAGGAATACCCCTTGCGGACCAAGAAGGGGATGTTCATTCCCGTTTCCTGGGTTTTTTCTCCCAGGAAGGACAGTTCCAATCAGACGGTGGGCGTCGTGGCCGTAGGCCGGGATTTGACGGAAAGACAGAAATTTGAGACGGAATTGCATCAATCCCAGAAATTTGCCGCCCTCGGGGTCATGGCGGGCGGCATCGCCCATGAGATCAGGAATCCCCTGGCCATCTGCTCGTCCAGCGCCCAGTTTCTTATGGAAGAGGATGGCACGCCGGAGTTTCGCCGGGAGTGCACGGAAAAGATCCACAAGGGCATCCAGCGGACCTCGGTCATCATCGAGAATCTCCTCAAATATTCCCATCCTTCCACGACGACCCGGACAACCCTGGTCAATCTCGCGTCCCTGATCAAGGAAACCCTGACCCTGGTAACCTATCACGCCAATATCTTCAAAATTGAAATGACTTCATCCTTTCCCGAAGAGCCAATCATGGTGGAAGGGGTAGCCACATTGCTGCAGCAGGTCTTCATGAATCTTTTTTTGAACGCCATCAACGCCATGCCCACCGGTGGGCGCCTGGGAATTGATGTGAAGATGGATCATTCCGAGGTCCGGGTGCAGGTTACGGACACCGGTTGCGGCATCTCCCCCCGGGAAATCGGGAAGATCTTCGATCCTTTCTATACGACTTCCACCGTGGGAAAAGGGACCGGCCTCGGCCTGTCTCTCTGTTATTCCATCGTGAAGCAGCACCAGGGGACCATTGACGCGGAAAGCGTGGAAGGCCAAGGCAGCGTCTTTACCGTAAAATTGCCCGCCCGTTTTGGCGGAGAGGAATCATGAACAAAAAATACGCCCCGATTCTCGTTGTGGATGATGAGCCGGAGATGTGCTGGATTCTGAAGAATATTATCCACAAGATGGGTCTTGACTGTATGACGGCCTTGAGCGCCAGCGAAGCCATGGTCCTGACGGAAAGCAATAAATTCGGCATGGCCTTTTTAGACGCCAAACTTCCGGACATCGATGGTCTCGAGTTGGCCCGGAAGCTCCGTAAAAGCAATGCCCATCTGCCGATCGTCATCGTTTCCGGCTACTTCTACCAGGATGATCCGACCATTGAAGAGGTCCTCCAGTCGGGGCTGATCGGCGCCTTCGTCGGCAAGCCTTTCGATCACAATGAGATTGTGAGTGTCATCACCCGCTATGCCTGCCGGTAGGGAAAGCCTTCCCGTCATCACGGAATGGATTCTATCGTTACGATTACGCTACGATATCCCCGTTCCACAACTCTTCCAGAAACATCCGCCAAGGGATAATCCTGATATCGCCACACAGTCGCGGTTCTTTTTCATTACACACTACGATTGACCTACCTGGTCTGCATTCCTCCTTGAAGGCAACAATCCCCTTCAGGTCCGACGGCTTGACCAGGTCTGTCCCTTTGACTTCAATGCATATCTCATCACCCAGGATAAAATCGACTTCGTGGCCTGCTTTCGTCCGCCAGTAGCGTATGTCCATATCCTTTTCGGAGTAGTGATTATATGCCTGCAACTCCATATGGATGAAGTGTTCAAACGCCCTCCCGAACTGTTTTGGCGTCCACTCCGCAGTCACGGGCAATATTAGTGTATTCCTGATTAGTTTGGTTGACAAGAGGAAACTGGGACCAGACCCCTTTCCGGAATCAGTTGTTGCACCTGGTGCAGGGCTTTATATGCCTCCGATTCATCTCGACACATAATGACAAAATCATCGGCATATCGGATCATTTGAAAACCCGCCGCCTCCATCGCCGCATCGACGGAATGGAGGTAGAGGTTGGCCAACAGGGGACTGATCACTGCTCCTTTGGATGTTAACCCATAATGTTCCCGTACGGTAATAATATTGCCGCTTAGGGTTGTTCACGTGAAAATTATTCCCGTACGGGTACATTATGCTTGACATACTCATAAAAGACGCATAGTGTTCCCGTACGGTAATAATATCGCGTATAGAAGGGAGGCAATCTTGGAAGAGAAAGTAAATTCACCTGCCGATATAGGCATAATCGTGAGGAGAAAAAGAAAAGCAGATGGATTGACACTTGCTGATGCCGCTGCGATGTGTAACGTGGGTTACAGGTTTTTCTCCAATGTGGAGAATGGAAAACCGTCCGCTCATATTGGTAAGATCCTTCAAGTCTTGTCTTGCCTTGGGCTGGAGGTCACTATTCTGCCAAGGGGTTGGAAAAATGAGTAATGCTGTAGCGTCCAATAGGCTTGAGGTCTATTTACACGAAAGACTCGTAGGTTATCTGTGGCTTGACGAACGGCAAAGATTCATATTTCAATATGATTCGGCATGGATGGATCGACCTGGAAGTATTGCACTGTCGTTGGCTCTTCCCCTTCAGAAGGAACCTTACGCGGATGATTTGGCCCGTCCCTTTTTTGCTAATCTTCTCCCGGAAGCAGAGGTACGGAGGGTTATCTCGCAGCGCCTGGGAATTTCTGAGAAGAATGATTTCATTCTTTTAAAGAAGATAGGCGGCGAGTGTGCCGGCGCTGTTTCGGTCTTACCCGAAGGAAATTTTCCTCAAGATAAGCCGGGATATCGTGAACTTGATGAAAGTGGACTTCACAAAATCGTAGCTGAGCTTACGAAGAAGCCATTGATGGCGGGTGAGAGGGGGATTCGCTTGTCCCTGGCGGGAGCGCAGAACAAGCTACCCATATACATTGAAAACGACAGGATATTTCTGGCAACCGGTAACTTGCCGAGCACGCACATTCTGAAGCCCCCCATTCCAGGGCTTGAAGGGACTGTGATGAATGAGGCCTACTGTATGATTCTTGCTGGAAAGATTGGTCTCCAGGCGCCTGAAGTAACGATCCGGAGAGGCCTCGATACATTATTCATCGTCAAACGCTTTGACAGGGAAAGGACACCAGACGGCAAGGTGGTCCGCATTCATCAGGAAGATTTTTGCCAGGCGCTCGGAGTTCTTCCGGAACAGAAATATGAAAGCGAGGGTGGACCGGCGTTGAGCCAATGTTTCGATCTGATCAATAGGTCAAGCATTAGCCCTGCAGCCGATAGGATGGCACTCTTGAAATGGGTCATATTTAATGTGTTGACCGGCAATGCGGATGCCCACGCAAAGAACCTTACTATCCTATTGACCGATCCCGGCCCCCGTCTCGCACCATTTTACGACCTTCTTTGCACGAAGATTTATGGGAGTCTTACAGACAAGCTGGCAATGAAGATAGGCGGCGAGAACCGACCAGACTGGCTCCAAGCCAAGCATTGGAAGAGGTTTGCGGATTCTGTTTCGATCAAGCAGAATCTTGTCTTAAGAATACTGTCTGATATGATTCAGATTATTGTACCGAAAGCTGATGAATTGGCATCGGAGTTTTACGATAATTATGGCGCCGATAGTAATATAGAAAGCATTTGCTCTGTGATACGCAAGAGGGCACATAAAATAGGATCGTAAGAGATCAGGAACAAGAATATTGTTCAGTGTTGAAAAAGGTCCGGTAAAGAGCTGACTTGTGGAAGCGCGCATCATTACCCGCTTCGCCTGCCGGTAGGGAAAGACGTCCCGTTATCACGGGAATGGATTCCATAGTTACGATTCCCTAATCGCCGCCGAGAGCGTGCAGACCTCTCCATTTTTTATACTATTGACGACCCCGTAAAAAGTCTGAAAACCCAATTTTCTATCATTTCCGTTTTCCACATTGTCATTCCCGCGCAGGCGGGAATCCAGTTTATTCAATAGTTTCTGGACACCGGCTTTCGCCGGTGTGACGGGAATGACGACTTTTTTGCGAACCAAGCCTGTCACGACAGATCCTGTTCTCGTACTGCTGGCATAGGTCTTGCTTTATAGCGGGCAGGCATGCCTGCTGAGGGTTTTCGGTAAGATCATAACAACAACACATGAAGGAGGAAATAGCGATGGCAAAGATTCAGAAATCAACGGATTCCTCGAGTTTGGCGGAAGTTGTCGACCGGATCCTCGACAAGGGTATCGTGATCGATGCCTGGATGAAGGTATCGCTGGTCGGCATTGAGCTGCTTTCCATCGAGGCGCGGGTGGTGATTGCATCGGTTGAGACCTATCTCAAGTACGCCGAGGCGATTGGTTTGACAGCCAGTGCGGCTGCTCCGGCATAAGATTGAAGGATGCCCATGGGGCGGGAGCTTTTGATGCGCCCGCTTTCATGGGCGTGCCGGTTTCAGAAGAAGGTGAGGGAGAATCAGCATGGGTAATTTGACCGATGACATGACGCGTTTACGCGGGGAGGTCGACGCCTTGCGGAGTGATCGAGGGGCGCTGATGCAGGAGCTGGCGCGTGGGGCCAAGGATCTGGCCTCTACGGTTTCAGCCATGCAGTCTGACTTTGCCGCCGCCCACGCCACGATGGCCAGAAAAACCGGGAAAGCGCGGGTCTCGTACGTAGTGAGGATCAAGAGGCAGGTCGGCAGGATGAGAAAAGAGAACGCCGCCGATCTTGCGGGCGCTTCTCAGATTTGGTTCGGTAAAGCAAAATAAACGATAACATACGAAAGGGAGGAAATAGCGATGGCCAAGATTCAGAAATCAACAGATTCTTCGAGTTTGGCGGAAGTTGTCGACCGGATCCTCGACAAGGGTATCGTGATCGATGCGTGGGTGAAAGTATCTCTGGTCGGCATTGAGCTGCTTTCCATCGAAGCGAGAGTCGTGATTGCTTCGGTTGAGACCTACCTCAAGTACGCCGAGGCGATTGGTCTGACGGCCAGTGCGGCCGCTCCGGCATAAGACTGATTGTGAAGGATGCCCATGGGGCGGGAGCTGTTGATGCGCCCGCTTTCATGGGTGTGCCGGTTTCAGAAGAAGGTGAAGGAGAATCATTATGGGTAATTTGACCGATGATATGACCCGTTTACGCGGGGAGGTAGACGCCTTGCGGAGTGATCGAGGGGCGCTGATGCAGGATCTGGCGCGCGGGGCCAAGGATCTGGCCTCTTCGGTTTCAGCCATGCAGTCTGGCTTTTCCGCCGCCCACGCCACAATGGCCAAGAAAACCGGGAGAGCGCGGGCCACGTATGTATCAAGGATCAAGAGGCAGGTCGGCCGAATGAGAAAAGAGAACGCCGCCGACCTTGCGGGCGCATCTCAGGTTTGGTTCGGTAAAGCAAAATAAACAATAACATAACAAGAGGGAGGAAATAGCGATGGCAAAAGTACAGAAATCAACGGATTCTTCGAGTTTGGCGGAAGTTGTCGATCGGATCCTGGACAAAGGAATCGTGATCGATGCATGGGTGAAAGTATCTCTGGTCGGTATTGAGCTGCTTTCCATCGAAGCAAGAGTTGTGATTGCTTCGGTTGAGACCTACCTCAAGTACGCCGAGGCGATTGGCCTGACGGCCAGTGCCGCCGCACCGGCTTGAGAGTAAGGTAATGACGCCTGTGGGGCGGGGGCTTTTTTAGCCTCCGCCTTGCACAGTTTTTTCGCGTTCGGAGAAGGCGAGGGAGGATCATCATGGGCAAACTGACCGATGACATGACGCGTTTGCGTGGAGAAATAGAGACCCTGCGGGGTGCGCGAGAGGCGCTGCTGCAAGAGATGGCGCGGGATACCAGGGAGCTGACCACCGCGGTTTCGGCCATGCAGGCTTATTTCGCCGCCGCCCACACCGCGATGGCGAAAAAGACCAGTGAGGAGCGGGAGGCCTTTGTGGCCGCCATGATCGATGAGGTCAACTCCCTGCTGCGTGAATTTTCCAGAGACCGGAATGATAAGGCCCGGAAGGGAAGACATGACCGGGAAGTCTTTCTCTCAGAAATGAGAAGACAGGTTATGGACCTGCGCAAAGAGACGGCGGACGACCTGATGGGGGCCCGGCTTGCCTGGCGCGGCGAGAGTCCCAGAAAGTCACGGCCCGTTCCGATGAAGAAGAAACCGGTCGTCTTAAAATACACACCGCCCCCGGTGGAAGCAGCACAGAAGAAGGCAGTGGCGGCGCCTGAGTTCAAGGCGGCAAAGCCACCGGCCATATTCAAGGAACCGCTGATAAGGGAAGAGGAAAAGAAGACAGTCGTTGCAGCGCCTGAGTTCAAGACAGAAAAGCCCTCGGTCACATTCAAGGAACCACTAAGAAAGGAAAAGAAGATGGTCGTTGCAGCGCCCCAAGCCCCGGCGGTCAAACCCCCCAAGCTCAAAACGCCGGCCCCTGTCTTTGCCGCTCCGGAGGCACCGAAACAGAAGGAGAAGAGTTGGCTGGATGAAAAGCCCGCCAAAACAGCAACCAAGGGGAAACGGGGCAGAAAATAGCGAAATACCCTGCCCGGATTGCAGCGCCCGGGCAGTTCCTGAGAAAGATGTTAATTGAGGGGTTGACATGAAGAAAGCGCGTCCGAGCCGGGATCCGGTGGTATTTGAGGAACTTACTTGCGCCTTTTGCCGCGGCCGGGGGAGGGATCCTTTCGATATCATGTCTTCCCTTTCCACCTGCTGCGTTTGCGGGGGAAGCGGTAAAGTACTGGTCCAGGCTCCGGCCGTCGCCTGCGCCCATTGCCGGGGAACAGGGGCCGTCAAGACCCTTACCTGTACGACCTGCGGCGGCAGGGGCTCTGTCTCCCAGCCGCTGCAGCCAGCTGTCTCTTGCCCTGTGTGTAAAGGTTCGGGCGATGACGCCTCGGCCCCGGCAATGGCCTGTCTCAAGTGCCGGGGAACCGGATGGATTATGGAACAAGCCAGGAAGGAGAAAAGAGTAAATGCGTGAGAAAGCCTTAAGAGTCGTCAGCACATCCACAGTACGCATGTCGGCCGGGGAAGACAGCGTTCAACCCGAGCCCAGCGATAGCTTTGTTTCATCTCCCTATGTGGAGCAGCTCACGGAGCGGGCCCTGGCCTACCTGGTGGCCGGTTATCCCGTCCATTTTTCCGGCGTGGCAGGAACGGGAAAGACGACCCTCGCCTTCCATGTGGCGTCCAAGCTTGGACGCCCCGTCGCCCTGCTCCATGGGGACGATGAATTTGGCACTTCCGATCTCGTAGGCAGGGACGCCGGCTACAGGAAACACAAACTTATCGACAATTATATCCACTCGGTCCTGAAGACGGAGGAAGAAATGAAAACCCTCTGGGTGGACAACCGGTTGACCGCGGCCTGTGAGAACGGGGAGATCCTCATTTATGATGAATTCAACCGCTCCCGGCCGGAAGCGAACAACGCGCTCCTCAGTGTCCTTTCCGAGGGGATTCTGAACCTGCCGAAACTGCGCCGCTCCGGGGAAGGATACATGGCCGTGCATCCCGAGTTCCGGGCGATCTTTACCTCCAACCCCGAAGAATACGCCGGGGTCCACAAGACCCAGGACGCCCTGATAGACCGCCTGATTACCATCCGCTTAGAGCACTATGACCGGGATACGGAAATCATGATCGTCATGAAGAAATCGGGACTCCCCCGGGAAGATTCCGAGCGGATCGTGGATATCGTGAGGGAATTGAGGAGTTTCGGGGTGAATAATAACCGTCCGACCATCCGGGCGGGGATCGCCATCGGCCGGATCCTTGCGTCTCAGAACCGGCGCGCCCGTGGAGATGATGTATTTTTTCAGATGATCTGCCGGGATGTCCTGGCCACGGACACCGCCAAGGTCACCCGGGGAGGCCAGCCGGTCATGATGGAGAAGGTGGAAGAGGTGATCCGCAAGTTCTGCGGGTCCGCAAAGCCGACAAAGGAGAAAGGCAAAGAGGAACGCCGATGACATCGCCAATGACGAAGAGAATCATGAAAGGCGTACAGGACATCAGGACGCTCTCCGGCCGTGTGGATGAAGGCACTATTCCTTACAAGCTCTATATGAAGCTCAGCATGCTCGAGATGGAAAAGTTCCGCCGGGGGAAGGAGAAACAGAGCGCCCTGGAAAGGGTGCGAAAGATTGATCAGCGCTTCCAGGACATCGAGGCGGCAAGGCAGGAGGCCATCCGTACTCTGGAAGCCCAAGGTATCCCGCACCGGCGCCTTCCGGCCGTGGACGGTCCGACGGCGGCGCCACGGACAACGACGGGACCGTTCAAGATCCGATATTGAAAGGACTGGGACTATATGCTGACCATTTGTGATTCACACCACATTCCGACTAACCGGTGCGTGCCGGGTCACCGGGCCTGCTGGACTCATACGAGTTTTTTCCTGGGCGCCGGGGAAGCGCGGCGGGTCCAACACGAGATCATCGCCCTGGTCAACCGGCGGCTGCGCCGGCAGTGGCTGGAGGAAGCCTGGGAAAGTCATTTGAGTCGTTGCGCCCAGAGGAAAGGATGAAATATCCCATGAATGTCCTGGAGACCGGTTCGAGCGAAGTAACCACAGAAAGGCGACGCGATGGCGAACATATTGGATACAGTCAAAATGTCGGAACCGGTGCTCTCCACGGCCGGCCCCGGAGCGGAACCTCCTAAGTTGCCGCCTATTGAGGACGTAAGAGATGCTGTCGCCAACTTCTTGAAGAAGATGGTGGACGCCAAGAAGGTGAGCATCACAAAGCTGGCGCTGATGGACTCCGAAAAGGGAACGTGGGAGGCTGAAGCAGAGGTCTATGTGCCTAATCCGACCATAAAGGCATTAGGATTGCCCGTGCGGAAAGAAGTGCTCGATTGCCAGACGTACTTACTCCGGTTGGACAAGCAACTCAACATTGTTGCCTACGGGCTCAGAGACTCGGTAATGGAAAGGGAGGATATAGAATGAAGATTAACTGTCTATCCTGCGGTCATACCATCGACCTCGATGAGACTTACAGTGACTATGAGGGGCAGGTAAAGTGTTATACGTGCAGCGCCCTGTTGGAGGTAAAGTTGGAGGAAAGCCTTATCAAGTCTGTCAAATTCCTTAAGCTGACACGCAGCGCCGACGATGGAATGTAACACTGAATGTCGTTCCCGCCCGCCGCGTCGTCATTCCCGCGGGGGGCGGGAATCCGGAGATTGATTCCATGATTCCGGGTCATGTCCCTAATGACGCTGAGGAAACAATCGGATACCAGGTTAAGCCCGGAATGACATTTTCGCAGAATGACAGCCAAGAGGAAGCACAAGGGGGGACGGTCATATGGGCGGTAAGGAAACGAAAAATGAGGGGAAATATCTCTATGCCGTCATCCCGGCGGCAGGGGACCGGGAGTACGGC
>JAHJQP010000199.1 GCA_018819165.1 Pseudomonadota bacterium | reverse complement strand
GGTTGGGCAATTTGGCAATGAGAAGAGCATTACGGAATACGTGAAGAAGCAAGGACGGGAAAAAGAGTATAAGAAATTGCATAGTCAACAACTCGAGTTATTCGGTTTTGATACCCCGTAGCTTGCTGCGGGGTAGTTCATACGCTATTTTATGGTGACCAAACCATAGATGCAAAGCATGTCAGTGATGGCAAGATTACCGGAACTTTTCTTCTTTCTCAATGATAACGCTCGTTCATTTCCGATTGAAAGCTGCTATTAAAATGCATCGGCCTCCCTCACTGACTTCAATAAATAACAGTGATTTTCTTACAGTGGCAGCCATTGCCTTCATCTGAAAAGCGTCCCCTATCAGATGGCGCTATGGCGGCTGTTTCCGGAAACCTTTGAAGCGCCTCATGGCGCATCTCCCGACATCAGGGCTTTCCCCGACTACGGAGAAATTGCCACCTGGGTGGCCGAGACAATCCGGCATCTTTCGGCGGAAGAAGGCTATCCCCTTTCGGAAATGACCGTGATCTATGCCATGAAGACCCCGGAGAATGACCCCGGCATGAATTTTCCTCTCCTCATCGGGAAGGCGCTGGACAAAAGGGGCCTCCTGCACAACTGGATCTCCGAAGACTACAGGGCCAAGAGATCTTATGATGTCACCACGGAAAGCGTGACGATCTCTACCCTCCACAGCGTGAAGGGATTCGACTATGCGTGCGTTTTTCTCCTGTGCCTGGACTGGTTGGCGCCGGGAAGGTGGACGGAGGAGCAGATCCGCGTCCACGGGATGCTGGAAGACGAATACTGGCGTTGCCGGGAGGTGATCGAGGCCCTTCTCGCCAAGGCGGAAAACTATCCCAAGGGCGCCCTCAATGTCCGCAGGAAACAGAATAAGGGAAAAGAGTACGTTTATCATTACCTTGTCCGGCGAGACGGGAATAAGATCATCAACCGGCACATATCCGAAAAGGAACTGCCGGAACTTCAGAAACTGATAGAAGAGCGCGAAAAGTACCGGAAGGAGATACAGGCGTACAAGAAACGCATGACCTATCTGGAAAAGCTGTTGAACAAACCGAATCCGAGAGAGTTATAATTTTCCATATTTCGCCGTAATGACCCCGACGATCTCCGCCCAGACTGGTGACTGGAGATGGTATATCCGGGAGGAGAGCTCAAACAAAAGCGCCCGGAGATTCCTGCTGGTTTTCTCCCCCAAGATTTGCCTTGAAAAGAAGAATGGCCTGGCACGGACCCTGTGTAGCCAAGCGATTTTCTGATTGACATAAAACGCCCCTTAAATCATAATAGTATAAAATCAAGCTTTAGAGGAATTTATCATGCAAAGAACGGAAGCCATTCAGGGAGAAAATTTTCTCGACGTAATCAAGAAGATCGAAGGAATGACCTCTTCCCAACAGCGGTTCCTACAGGAAATGCTGTCGCAGCGCAAACAGGTGCCCACTTTGCCCAAAAAACGAATTCTAAAAAAGAGCTTCGGATTGTGGGCGGATCGCGGGGACATTAAAAGTAGCACAGATTATGTGAATCAGTTGCGCGGCGAGTGGCAATCGCGATTGGAAGGGATAAAGCCGAATCGAAATCTTCTCCGGCGCCAGAAAAGGGGAAGATGAAACCATCCGATCACTTTTCAATATCCTGACTTCCATCGACGTTGACCTGGCGATCGCCGACGGGGCGGGCGAATACCTGATGAAATTCCGCAAAAGCCATGCCTTGAACATCGGAGATGCCGTGATCGCCGCCACCGCCAAAGAGATGGGCATGAAACTCGTCACCCGGAATATCAAGCATTATCCGATGAAGGATGTCGAAATCGTCAAGCCCTATTGAGTCCGTAAAATCAGCCTGCCGCACAGACCCTGCGTGAATTGTAAGCGCGGCAAGAAGCTGCAATCAGAAACATCGTTGTCCGGCATGTTAAAAACCGCGAGGTATTCTGTGTGCCTATCGCAAACATCGAATCGTGCGCAATCCATCCTGAAAGAAGTCTTCGGCTTTGAAACGTACTGGTCCCTCCAGGAAAAGGTCATTTCCCATATCCTGGAGAAAAAGGACGCCCTGGTCGTGATGCCGACGGGAGGGGGCAAGTCCCTTTGCTATCAGATTCCAGGAATGATCTTTGACGGACTGACGATCGTGGTTTCCCCGCTGATCTCCCTCATGAAGGACCAGGTGGACCAGTTGCGGGAATACGGCGTTCCGGCCCTTTTCCTGAACAGCACCCTGAGCATTGAAGAGTACCGGGCGAACGTATCGAAGCTCAGAGAAAACCGCGTGAAACTCCTCTACCTGGCCCCGGAGGCCTTGCTGGCTCCGAGAACCCTTGCCCTGCTTTCCGCTCTGAACGTGGATTGCATCGCCATTGACGAAGCGCATTGCATCTCCGAGTGGGGTCACGATTTCCGCCCGGAATACCGGCAACTGGCGGAGGTCCGCGCGACTTTTCCCGATGCGGCCTGCGTGGCGCTGACGGCCACGGCCACACCGCGTGTCCGGGATGATATCCGGCAATCCCTGAGTATCGACGATCAGAGCCAATACATCGGCTCTTTCAACCGGCCGAATCTCTTTCTGGAAGTGACCCCGAAGACCGAGCCCCTCGACCAGGTGCTGACCTTGCTCCAGCAGTATCCAAACGAATCGGGAATCATTTACTGCGCCACCCGCCGGCAGACGGACGATCTTCACGCCGTCCTCCACCGGAAGGGCTATTCCGTCCGACCCTACCATGCGGGTCTGTCGGAAAAAGAGCGCACGGAGAACCAGGAGCGCTTCAGCCGCGACGATATCCGGATCATCGTGGCGACGATCGCATTCGGTATGGGGATCAACAAGCCCAATGTCCGGTTTGTCGTCCATTACGATCTGCCCGGAAGCATCGATAACTACTACCAGGAGATTGGACGGGCGGGACGGGATGGTCTGCCCGCCCATTGTCTCCTTCTGTTCGGCTATGGGGATATTCAAAAGGTTCAGTTCTTTATCGGACAAAAAACGGAACAGGAACAGCGAGTGGCCAACATCCTCCTGAGCCAGCTCATGGGATTTGCTGAAACGGACCTCTGCCGCCGTGTCCCCCTGTTGAATTATTTCGGCGAAACCGGCGTTCCGGACCGTTGTGGAATGTGCGACAACTGCCGACCGGGGGAAGAGGAAAAGAATCTCGTGGATCTCACCCTCCCGGCGCAGATGTTCCTCTCCTGTGTCAAACGGACCGGTGAATTCTTCGGCGCGGGCCATATCGTCGATGTCCTGCGGGGCTCAAATTCTCAGAAGATCCTGAAATTCGGACACGAGGAACTCTCCACATACGGAATCGGCACGGCCTATTCCGCAAAGCAATGGCGTCACATCGCCCGTCAATTGATCCAGAAGAGCCTGTTGTTTTACAACTATGAGCACGGATCGCTGAAACTGACCCCGAAGGCATGGGAGGTCCTGCGGGGGAAAGAGACCTTTCTCGGAAGACTGGAAGGGGCAAAAAAAGAGCATGGCGCGGTTCTCCGTCAACGGGAGGGTGAAGCGGAAACCTTTGATTCAGGACTTTTTGAAACTCTCCGGAAAAAACGGAAGGAACTCGCCGATCAGGCGAACCTTCCCCCCTATGCGATCTTCCACGATCGGACATTAAGGGAAATGGCCGTCTATTACCCCCGGACCCGGGAAAGTTTATCGGCGATCTACGGGATCGGCATGAGAAAACTTGAAAAATACGCCGACGCCTTCCTGGATATCATCAGGGAGCATTGCCAGACCCACCAGATCCCGGAACGACAAAAACCGGCCCCAATTTCAGAGCCCGCTCCCATTCCCCCTGCCGACAGCGGCAAGCGCCGGTATCTTGTCATCGGCGAACGCTTCAACCAGGGCCGCACCATCGAACAATTAGCGGGGGATTTCAACATCCGGCGCGACACGGTACTCAGCCATCTCTATCAGTGCCTGTGGGAAAACCATCCCCTCCGGCAGAACGATTTTCTGATGAACTCCAGCTTGACGGAGGATCAGCGGCAATCGGTATTATCATCCTTCGCCCGTCTGGGGACAGAACTGCTGCGCCCCGTTTTTGAGGATCTGAACGGGACGATCCCGTACGAGGAGCTGAAGCTTCTCCGTCTGCACCATCTGTGTCGGGATCAGAACCGTCCCGAGAACCCAAAACCAGCGGGCCTACAAGAAACGCATGGCCTATCTGGAAAAGCTGTTGAACAAACCGAATCCGGGAGGTAGCCGTCAAGAATCTGCTGCCCGATAATCTCTTTCCGGCCAGTATCCATGGGCTCTGATAAAAAGTACTTGATTTTAGAAAAATATAACAGTAAACTTGGGCCAGAAAACAGGGGGTGCCCGCAGGGGCTGAGAAGAGACCCTTTGAACCTGATCTGGGTAATGCCAGCGTAGGGATTGGCAGCTGATATCTTCACTTATGCGGGGGCCATATCCTTCAGAAAAAGGGTGGCCCTTTTTTGTTCGGGGGGGAGACCTTGTTTCCCGCTGATGCAAGGGCCGGTAAAACCGGCGGCAGGTGCAGGTCTACTGGTCCCGTCGTAAAATATGCAAGGAGGATGGAAATGACACAACTGGAAGAAGCAAGAAACGGCCGGATAACGGAAGAGATGAAGATATGCGCCGAAAAGGAGCGGGTGTCCCCGGAATTTATCAGGAAAGGTGTGGCCGATGGCAATATCGTGGTCGTTCGCAACAATACGCATACCGCTATTTCACCCCTTGCCATCGGGAAGGGGTTGCGGACTAAGATCAATGCCAATATCGGAACCTCCGGCGACCATATGGACCTTGATGTGGAGCTGGAAAAGGTAAAGGTTTCCGTAGCCGCCGGTGCGGATACGATCATGGATCTTTCCACGGGTGGCGATCTTGGCGCCATCAGAAAGGCAATCATCAAGGCTTCGCCCGTGGCGCTGGGCACCGTCCCGATATACCAGGCGGCGGCCGCCATGCTGGCCGCGAAAAAGGCCATCGTGGCCATGACGGCCGACGACATCTTTGCCGTAATTGAACAAAACGGCGAAGACGGTGTGGATTTCCTCACCGTCCATTGCGGGGTGACGCGGAGAAGCGTTGCCAGCGTAGAAGCCGAGGGAAGGCTTTTAGGCATTGTGAGCCGTGGCGGTTCCATTACGGCCAACTGGATGAGATGCAATGAAAAGGAAAATCCCCTCTACGAACATTATGACCGGTTGCTGGAGATTTCCCACCGCTACGACATGGTTTTGAGCCTGGGCGACGGTCTGCGACCGGGGTGCATTGCCGACGCCACCGACCGGGGACAGGTGCAGGAACTCATCCTCCTGGGAGAGCTGGCCAAAAGGGCGAGAGATAAGGGCGTGCAGGTGATGATCGAAGGGCCGGGCCATGTGCCCATCAGGGATATCGAGGCGAATGTCCAACTGGAAAAGAGTCTCTGCAACGAGGCGCCCTTTTACGTTCTGGGGCCTTTGCCCACGGACATCGCCCCCGGTTACGATCACATCACCGCGGCTATCGGCGGGGCCATTGCCGGCGCCGCCGGGGCCGATTTTCTCTGCTATGTGACGCCTTCCGAACACCTCCGCCTCCCCAGTGTCGAGGATGTGCGGGAAGGGATCATGGCTTCACGCATTGCCGCTCATATCGCCGATATTGCCAAAGGGTTGCCCGGCGCCCTGGAAATGGACGTCATGATGGCCGGGTACAGAAAGGCTATCAACTGGCAGGGACAGATTTCTACAGCCATAGACCAGGAGAAGGCCGGGAGATTACTTGAGAAAAGCGCGACGGCCAAGGAAGAGGGGTGCACCATGTGTGGTGAGTTGTGTGCCATCAAGCTGGGGAAGGGCTAAACCTCATAAAATCATGACGGACATGCCGGCGGATATGAGTGCCGCGCCGGAAACCCCCGGTTTGTCTGACAGACAAGGCGTCTGTCCCACGCTTTTCATGATATTGCAAGCACCATGCTTTCATGGGAGGTTGAGATGAAATTCTTCGTCACCGGTGGAGCCGGGTTTGTTGGGAGTTACCTTGTTGAATCGCTGCTTGACAGGGGCTCTGAGGTTAGAGTTCTCGACAGGGTGATCGGTGAATTGGAGACATTGAAGGGCCATCCTAAACTGGAAATAGTGACAGGGGACACTCAAGACCGGGAAATGGTTCATTCCGCGATGAAAGGTGTGGATGTGGTTTACCATTTAGCCTGGTCTTTTCCCTCCAGGCCGGCGGATGCCTTCAAAATCGATGTTGGCGGGTATATTAACGTCTTGGAAGCTGCATCCGCGAGTCATGTCAAACATTTTCTTTTCCTCAGCAGCAGCGTGGTCTATGGAGAGCCTGCATGCCGGCCAATAGATGAGTCTCACCCTCACCTCACTGAGAAATCTCGCGACCCTCTTCACGCGCTCACGAAAGCGACCGTTCATAAGCTTTCCTCGCTTTATTACACGCTGTACAAGCTACCCTATACGATATTTATATTCTGGTGGGGATATGGAAACAAGCATATTCCGGGTAGAACGTTAAGAGAACTTATTGATTCTGCTCTGAAAGGGGAAGCTATAAAGGCGCCTGAAAAAGCGAGCGGGAGTGTTGCCTATCTGGGAGATATTGCCAAAGCTTTTGAAATTGCCACCCTTAATGAAAAGGCATATGGACAGGAATTTAACCTGTCCAGCTTCCAGATAAAGTGGCGGGATTTAATCGAACTCATAGTCAAACTGGCGGATTCGCCTTCCAAAGTTGAGATTGTACCGGATGAGCGATGGGAGGGTCACGGCTTCCTGACCGGACTCTGGGAAATCAGCGCGAAAAAGGCTGAAGACATACTGGGATACAGGTCCAACCCGGAAAAGGCGCGGGAAGTGTTTACTCAGGCATTGAAACTTGACATCGCAGTCAGGAAAAAGCTTTAGGATCCAAAAGAACATTCTATCCTAAACGTTTCCCGAGGTCGTTAAGCTGCTTCCGGAGCCGTTCGGGGAGACGGTCGCCGAACTGACCGAAATGTTTTTCGATGTCGGAAATTTCAGCCTTCCAGGCATTGGCATCCACGCGGAGGAGTTCCCTCAGATCCGCGGCGGGAATGGCGAGCCCAGTGAGATCGATGTCGCCCTCTTTGGGCATGAGGCCGATGGGTGTTTCGATGGCGCCTGCCTTGCCGTCCACACGTTCGCACATCCACTTCAGGACACGGCTGTTGTCGCCGAAGCCGGGCCAGAGCCATTTGCCCTCCTGGCTCTTGCGGAACCAGTTCACGTAGAAAATGCGCGGGGCGTGCTTGCCGAAACGGTCGCCCATGGTGAGCCAGTGCCGGAAGTAATCCGCCATGTTGTACCCGCAGAAGGGCTTCATGGCAAAGGGGTCGCGCCGAAGGTCGCCCACGGCGCCGATATTGGCTGCGGTGGTCTCGGAAGAGGCGGTGGCGCCCATGAACACGCCGTGGTCCCAGCTGTAGGCCTCGTGGATCAGGGGCATCACGCTTGTGCGGCGGCCGCCGAAAACGAAGATGTCGATCGGAACGCCCTGGGGTTTCTCCCAGTCCGGACAGATGACCGGGCACTGTCCGGCAGGGGCGGTAAAGCGGGAGTTGGCATGTGCCGCCGGTTCTTTGCTTGCCGGGGTCCAGTCCCGGCCTTTCCAGTCGATGGCGTGGCTGGGCGGCGCGCCGTCCATCCCTTCCCACCAGATATCGCCGTCGTCGGTCAGGGCGCAATTGGTGAATATGACATTTTCCTTCACGGTATCCATGGCGGACGGGTTGGTAACGTTCAAAAGGTGGGGCAAACTTTTTCAATAGGTGTTTTTTGGAATGGCCGATAGATGTTTGAGTGGAGTTACCCACAACCGCGTCCGGCCGTGCTATTAAAGGGCTGCCAGACGCGGATGTGGATAACTCC
>JAHJQP010000198.1 GCA_018819165.1 Pseudomonadota bacterium | reverse complement strand
GCAGTTTCAGCCTCTCGGCGCCGCCCGGGTGGTCCGCGTCGATGTACGGATCATCGCCGCGACCAACCGGAATCTCGAACAGGATCTCGCCATCGGACGGTTCCGCGCCGACCTCTTCTACCGCCTCAACGTTTTCCCCCTTTTCCTGCCGCCCCTTCGCGACCGGGGGAGCGACATCATCCTCTTAGCCGACCACTTCGTGCTTAAATACGCGAGGGAGACGGGGAAGCCGGTCGAGAAGATTTCGCCGGCGGTGTCGGACATCCTCCTGACCTATCGCTGGCCGGGGAATGTCCGGGAACTGGAGAACTGCATAGAACGGGCGGTTCTCCTCGCTGCGGGCGATACGGTGGAGACGGTGCATCTGCCCCCTTCCCTCCAGGCTCTCGCCAGAAACGAGGAGCGAAAAGTGCGAGGCAAGCTGAACTCCGTCGTCGAAGCTCAGGAAAGGGCGCTGATCATGGAGGCCCTGAAAGAGACCGGGGGAAACCAGACACGGGCGGCGAAGCTCCTCGGGACGACGAAACGGATCATCCAGTACCGGATTCAAAAACTGGGCATCGATGCCCGCCAGTTCCGCGCGAAATAATCGGATACCTCGCACCCCTTGCCGACGGAAGGCTGAAAGAAAATCTGTTTGGTGGGGGCCGCGCCGCGTTACATTTTTGTTCTTTATTCATATCGGCAAACAATTTTGTTTCATGCGCCAAGATCATTTTCGCCTCGGCCGGGAGCGGAGACGGATGCATGCCGTATTCATAGCGCAAAATCCAGGCCGTGATCACCGTTATTTCCGGAAAGTGGCATGGTTTAAGCATTTATAGTTTTTTAGGCTTTTATTCAGGAAAATGCCAAAGGCCCGGACGAACAGAAAGGATGGATGGTTATGTGCAGATTGTTTTCCATTACGAGCAAGGACCCCCTTTCCCCGATGGTCGCGATCCGCGCCATTGACGTCATGAAGGAGGGGCATGACGGCTCGGGTGTAGGACTTTTCCTAACAGACCTTGGAGGAGAATTCGAACAGTTCCATGGGGGACCGATTCTCTCCGGGATCTTCTCCAACGTGGGGATCAAGTCCCTCGACCGATATATGCTGGATATGGAGTTCATGACCAAGTACAAGCTCTCTTTCCGGCCAACGAAGATCCCCCCTGCGGGGACGCCCCGGCGGGACAACTACCTGATCCGCGTTTACGAGTACCCGCCCACCTGGGATAACCTGCCCGAGGAGGAGATCCAGCAGCGCCTGATGCAATGCCGGCTCCATCTCAGGGAGATGGGGGAGATGGATGGCTCCATGATGGTTTTCAGCTTCTGGCCGGACGTGATCATGATCAAGGAAGTCGGTGATCCGATGGCCGTGGCGGAATACCTCGGCCTGAACCGCCCGGAGCTCCAGGCGCGGACGATCATGGCCCAGGGACGGCAGAACACCAACTACTCGATCGACATCTACGCCTGCCACCCCTTCTTCATCCAGGGGATCGCCACGATGACCAACGGCGAGAACACGGCCTTCGTCCCGATCCGGGAGTTTCTCATGTCGCGCAACGAACCGGGATATTCCGGCTATCAGTCGGATTCCGAGGTATTTACCCATATCCTCCATTACACGCTTCGGCACCTGCACCTCGATCTTGAGACGTACAAGCACATCATCACGCCGCTCAAGGACAGCGAGATCGAGACGCATCCCGACGGCCCGTGGCTTCGGATGCTCAAGCAGAGCTGCCGGCCGATGATCATCGACGGGCCGAACTGCATCATGGGCTGCCTGCCCGACAAGACCCTCTTCATGCTCCACGACAGCAAGAAGCTCCGCCCCGGCGTGGTGGGCGGCAATCCCGGCATGTTCGCCTTCTCCTCGGAGATGTGCGGGCTGGATGCTGCGATCCCTGCGCGCGACAAGAGCAGGGATTATCAACCGATGAAATATGATACGGTCTTCGTGGGGCCGAAACGTCAGGAGGTCGAGCGATGGAACCAGATGGACAGCTTAAGCCATCTACACTAAGTACGAAGGATCTGCCCTGGCAGGTCCTCTGGAGCAAGGAGAAGTGCTCCCTCTGCGGCCTCTGCACGGCGGTTTGCCCCGTGCAGGCGATCGAGCTCGGCGTCCACAGGAAAAGGGTCCTGCAGATCACCCTGGGGCTTATGGAAAAACCGGGGAATGTCTTCGGCGTCTACCACGGGATCCGCCAGCGGACGGACGTCGCCCACGCCTGCATCGGCTGCGGGATGTGCGACATGGTCTGCCCGAACCACGCGATCATGCCGGTCCACAACGACGAGCCGGACAAGCTCCGCTTCCACATCGATCAGGGCGGCATCCCGCGGCGGCGCGGCGGGCGCCGGAACGCGCCGGGAAGTCTTTTGGACGAGATCAAGTTCGTCCGCATCTCCATGCTGACCGACCCCGCTCTGGACGCCGGGCGCCATGAATTCGAACTCCGGACGCTCCTGGGGCGGATCCTCTCCCCCGAGGAGGCCCTCCGGGTCAGCCGGGAGGCGGGCTGGATTCCCCCGGTCCGTGAGATTTACCCGCTGATCCTGGGCGGCATGTCCTTCGGGGCGCTCTCCCCCACGATGTGGGAGGGACTCCAGATGGGAATCGCCTATCTCAACGAGGAGATGAACATCCCGATCCGTTTCTGCACCGGCGAGGGCGGCTGCCCTCCCCGGCTCCTTCGGTCGCGGTTCCTGAAATACATCATCCTCCAGATCGCCAGCGGCTACTTCGGCTGGGATGAGATCATCCACGCCCTGCCCGAGATGAAGGAGGACCCCTGCGCTATCGAGATCAAGTACGGCCAGGGGGCAAAGCCCGGCGACGGCGGCCTTTTGATGTGGTACAAGGTCAACAAGCTCATCGCCGCGATCCGGGGCGTACCCGTGGGGGTCAACCTTCCCAGCCCGCCGACGCACCAGACAAAGTACTCAATCGAGGAGGCGGTCGCCAAGATGATCCAGTCCATGTCGATGGCCTGGGGATTCCGGGTGCCGGTCTATCCGAAGATCTCCGCGACCTCGACGGCTTTGGCGGTCCTCAACAACCTGACCCGCAACCCGTATGCGGCTGGTCTGGCGATGGACGGAGAGGACGGCGGCACCGGGGCGGCCTACAACGTCTCGATGGACCAGATGGGCCACCCCATCGCGAGCATCGTCCGCGACGCCTACCTCAACCTGGTAAAGATCGGCAAGCAGAATGAGGTCCCGATCTTCGCCGGCGGCGGCATTGGGAAGAACGGAAACCTCGCAGCCAACGCGGCCTCCCTGATCATGTTGGGGGCGAGCGGGGTCCAGGTGGGAAAATACATCATGCAGGCGACGGCCGGCTGTCTCGGTTCCGAAAGGGATCGCTGCAATATATGCAACATCGGACTCTGCCCGAAGGGGATCACCTCCCAGGATTCGCGCCTCTACCGGCGGCTGGATCCGGAGAAGGTGGCCGAACGCCTCGTCGAGACAGTGATGAGCTTCGATACGGAGCTCAAGAAGATCGTGGCGCCGCTGGGACGCTCCACGTCGCTCCCGATCGGCATGTCCGATGCCCTCGGGATCGCCGACAAGAGCGCGGCGGAGCGTCTCGGAATCCGCCACGTCATCTAAGGAATAAAGGTAAGGAGTAGTCATGCCGTACAAACCACCCATTATGATTCCCGGATCGGAAAAGGGCATCCGGGTGGATTCAAGAATTCTCGAAGAACGAATCCAGAAGGCCGTCGCCGATGGCTACCGGAACATCGAAATCATCGCCCAGGGGCAGCACGGGATCGGCGGACGCCTCTGGCGGGCGGGCGATGAGCCCCTCACCATGCGGATCCTGGGGACATCCGGGCAGCGCGTCGGGGCCATGGGTTTCCCCAACACGATGATCGATGTGGTGGGACCCGCTTCCGACGATGTGGGCTGGCTCAACGCCGGCGCCCGGATCACCATCCGCGGCAACGCCACCAACGGTGTGGCGAACGCAATGGCGCAGGGGAAAATCTTCGTTGCCGGGGACATCGGGGCGCGGGGGATGACCATGACGAAACACAACCCCCGCTTCGACCCCCCGGAGCTCTGGGTTCTGGGCAGCGTCGGCGATTCCTTTGCCGAATTCATGGCGGGCGGCATCGCGGTGATCTGCGGCGTGGGTAAAGAGTGGTCTGACAACGTCCTGGGCTACCGTCCCTGCGTCGGAATGGTCGGGGGAAAGATCTTCTTCCGAGGTCCCCATCAGGATTACAGCGAAAAGGATGCCCGCTTGACAGTTCCGGATGATGAAGAATGGCGCTGGCTGAACGTTCAAATGGAGGATTTCCTGGAGGCGATCGAACGGGCCGCCCTCCTCACCGAACTGACGGCCGACCGGGGCGCCTGGAAGCTCCTCGTGGCCCGGAAACCCTATGAGAAGACCGGCGCACCAGTCCGGAACTTCCATCGCTTCCGCGCGGAGGTCTGGGATCAGGAACTGGGGAAAGGCGGGTTGATCGGGGACCTGACCGATCAGGATAGAAGCCCCGTCGAGCTGATCACGACGGGCGATCTTCGCCGCTTCATCCCGCTGTGGGAAAACGAGAAGTATCTTCCTCCCTGCCAGGCCCACTGCCCGACGGGGTTCCCCGTCCGGAAGCGGTGGGAGCTGATCCGCAAGGGAAAGATGCAGGAAGCCGTGGACCTGGCGCTCTCCTACACCCCCTTTCCGGCCGCGATCTGCGGCTACCTGTGTCCCAATCTCTGCATGCAGAACTGCACCCGTCAAAAGGGAGATCTTCCGGCAGTCGATGTGACTCTCCTCGGCAAGGCCAGCCTCCAGGCGGCCGTTCCGGCGCCGGCGCCGGCCACCGGCCGTAAGATCGCCGTCATCGGCGGCGGCGCGGCGGGTCTGTCCGTGGCCTGGCAGCTCCATATGAAGGGGCATGAACCTGTCATCCACGAGATGCGCAGGCAACTTGGCGGAAAGATCACGGAAACGATCCCCCGGAGCCGGATACCCGACGAGGTGGTGGACCATGAACTGAAGCGCCTGGAGGAGGAGATCCCCCATAAACACCTGAAGCATCCCCTCACCGGAGAGGAATTCCGGAAGCTTTACGAAAAGTATGATATCATCGTTATCGCTGTGGGGGCCCGGAAGCCGCGGATCATCCCTGTCCCCGGCCACGAGCGGGTCGCCGCCGCCCTCGATTTTCTCCGCGAAAGCAGGCTCGACCGGGCGAAGGTGGGTAAGAACGTCGTCATCATCGGAGCGGGGAATGTCGGCTGTGATGCCGCCGCGGAGGCGTCGCGTCTGGGAGCGCAGTCCGTCACGCTGATCGACATCCAGGCGCCGGCCTCCTTCGGCGTGGAGCGGAAGAATGCGGAGGCTGCCGGGGCGAAGTTCCTCTGGCCCCGTTTTACGAAAACCATTACGGAAACGGCCGTGGAGCTGACGGACGGTACGGTCCTGCCTGCGGATACGGTGATCATGGCCGTCGGCGATCAGCCCGATCTGAGCTTCCTCCCGGAGGAGATCAAAACCGAAAAGGGGTTTGTCGTCGTCAATGAAAAGTTTCAGACAAGTGACCCGAAGGTCTTCGCCATCGGCGATGCCGTCCGTCTCGGACTCCTGACCGAGGCGATCGGGGCGGGGCGGGTGGCCGCCCGTGCGATCGACGACCTCTTCCGGGGACGGGAGGAGTCCTACGACCAGCTTCCCGCCATCGATACGGAGCGCGTCAAACTCGAGTATTACGATCCGCGCCTGCCCCGCTTCGAGGATCCCCTCTCCTGTGCCGCCGGCTGCGCCTCCTGCGGCGCCTGCCGCGACTGCGGCCTCTGCGAGACCATCTGCCCGCAGAACGCGATCTCCCGGCAGGATCTGGGGGAAGGGGCCTATGAATATACGGTCGATGCGGAACTCTGCATCGGCTGCGGTTTCTGCGAGGGGGCCTGCCCCTGCGGGATCTGGCGCCTGATCGAAAACGATACGCTGGAATAGGGTGTCTTTGGCACAAGGCTTGCTCAATTATTGACTTGAAGCGTGGGAGGAAAATGGGGACAGCGCCCTATTTTCCTGAGGAAAAATAGGGCGCTGTCCCTAATTTTCCAAACGGATCGTATAACACAATTTTGTACCAAGAAAGGATTTAGCCATGTTTGCGTTGAAAGCAAAGAAAGATGTGATGAAAATCGTCAAGGAGAGAAACGTCAGCTTCATTCAATTCTGGTTCACCGACGTCCTGGGCGTCCAGAAGATCTTCAGCATCACCCCCGATGAGCTGGAGGAAGGCATGGAGGAGGGGATGGGCTTCGACGGCTCCTCCATCCAGGGGTTCTGCCGGATCGAGGAGAGCGACATGATCGCCATGCCCGATCCGACGACCTTCCAGATTATCCCCTGGCGGCCCTCCGACCGCCCGGTCGCGCGGATGATCTGCGACATCCTCAACCCCGACGGCACCCCCTACGAGGGCGACCCCCGCTACGTGCTGAAGAAGACCCTCAAGAAGGTCAACGATCAGGGCTACACCTTCTATGTCGGCCCCGAGCTCGAGTTTTTCTATTTCGCCTCCGACAAGTCTCCCGAGTTTCTCGACATGGGCGGCTACTTCGACGGCCTCCCCGTGGATCGGGCGACCGACCTGCGCCGGCAGACGATCTTCGCCCTCCAGGAGATGGGGATCCGCGTGGAGTACAGCCATCACGAGGTGGCCCCGAGCCAGCACGAGATCGACCTCCGCTATGACGAGGCCCTTGCGATGGCCGACAAGGTCATGACCTACCGCACCGCGGTCAAGGAGATCGCCCGTCAGAACGGCGTCTACGCCACGTTCATGCCGAAGCCGGTCTTCGGTCAGAACGGGAGCGGCATGCACACCCACCAGTCCCTGTTCAAGGGGTCAAAGAACTGCTTCTTCGACGGCCGTGACAAGTACAACCTCTCGAAGCTGGCGAAGCACTACATCGCCGGCATCATGGCCCACGCGCCGGAAATCACCGCGATCTGCAACCAGTGGGTCAACTCCTACAAGCGGCTCGTCCCCGGTTACGAGGCGCCGGTTTACGTCTCCTGGGCGAGAAGGAACCGCTCCGCGATGGTCCGCGTCCCGATGTACAAACCCGGCAAGGAGAAGGCGACCCGGATCGAGTACCGTTCGCCCGATCCGGCCTGCAACCCGTACCTGGCCTTTGCCGTGATGCTGGCCGCCGGGATGAAGGGGGTCGAGAAGGCCTATCCCCTGCCCGAGCCGGTGGAAGAGGACATCTTCGAGATGGACGAGAAGGCGCGCGCGAAGGCGGGGATCACCTCGCTGCCGGGGAGCCTCTTCGAGGCGCTGGCCGCCGTGCAGGGGAGCAAGCTCGTCCGCGACACCCTCGGGGACCACATCTTCGACAAGTTCGTGGAGAACAAGAAGGTGGAGTGGGACCGCTTCCGCACCCACGTGAGCCAGTACGAAATCGACCGCTACCTGCCGATGCTGTAAGGCGGACAGTCGGAACGGGGACACGATGCGGCATCGTGTCCCCAAGGGAGTTGTCCGGATTTTCCTTTACGAGAGGGGATCTTTCTGATAACTTCTTTTTTATTCATTGAAAAAGGAGCGGCGCGTGATGTTCGGGAAGGGACGAAAACAGGCCCTGCTGGTCCTGGAGGACGGTACCATTTACCGGGGACATGCCTTTGCCGGGAAGGGCGAGGTCCTGGGAGAGGTCGTCTTCAACACGGGGATGACCGGCTACCAGGAAATCCTCACCGACCCCTCCTACAAGGGACAGATCGTCGCGATGACCTGCCCGCTCATCGGAAACACCGGGATCAATTTTGAGGACATGGAGTCCGCCGGAATCCATCTCGAGGGGTTCATCGTCCGGGAGTACTCGGACCATCCAAGCAACTGGCGCTCCCGCCAGAGCTTGAAGGCCTTCCTGGAGGCCCATGAAAAGCTCGGGGTCGAGGGGATCGACACCCGGGCGCTGACCCGCCGCATCCGGATCACCGGGGCAATGCGCGGCGTCCTCTCCACGGAGACGTTAGACACCGCAAGCCTCCTCGAACGGGTCCGCTGTTATCCCGGTCTCGTCGGCCGGGACCTCGTGAAGGCGGTGACCTGCCGGGAGCCCTATCTGTGGCGGGACGGAGCGCCCCGGAAGATGCCGCCCGACGGGACGGCGGATGGAAAGCCGGCATGCCGGCGGGTGGTCGTCCTGGACTGCGGCGTAAAATACAACATCCTTCGCCATCTGGAGCGGCGGGGCTGCGAGATCCTCGTCCTCCCCGCCACGGCAGGCGGGGAAGAGATCCTGGCGCTGAGGCCCGACGGCGTCCTTCTGTCCAACGGCCCGGGCGATCCGGCGGCCCTCCCCTATATCGTGGAGTCGGTCCGGGCGATCCTGGGGAAGGTCCCCATCTTCGGCATCTGCCTCGGCCATCAGATCCTGGGACAGGCGGCGGGGGGCCGGACGGAGAAGCTGAAGTTCGGCCACCACGGGATCAACCAGCCGGTGATGAACCGCCGGAGCGGCCGGGTCGAGATCACCTCCCAGAACCACGGTTTCGTGGTCCTGTCCGAAACCCTCACGCAGGAACACGAGACGATCCTGGACAACCTCAACGATCACACCTCCGAAGGGATCCGCTATCCGGCCCTGAAGGCCTTCAGCGTCCAGCACCACCCCGAGGCGGCGCCGGGACCGCACGATGCGGACTACCTCTTCGCTGAGTTCATCCGCCTGATGGATGCGGGAAAGAAGGCCTGATGAAAGAAGCCCGTTTCGGATGCATTTTTTTAAGAGAAGGAGCTAATCCGTGATTCTGATCATCGATTTTGGTTCGCAGTACAACCAGCTCATCGCCCGGCGCGTCAGGGAACATCAGGTCTACTGCCAGATAGAGCCGCCGGAGATCGGCATCGGAAAGATCCGCGCCCTCCGGCCGGAGGGGATCATCCTCTCCGGCGGCCCGGCTTCCATATACGAGGCGCATTCCCCCCGGGTGGATAAGGAAATTTTCGACCTCGGCGTCCCGGTCATGGGGATCTGCTACGGCTTGCAGTTCATGATCGACGCCCTGGGAGGCGAGGTCATCCGGTCGGAAAAGAGGGAATACGGTTTTGCCGAGCTGATCGTCGGGAAGGCGGGGGCGATCTTAGCCGGGGTGGAGAAGAGGACGCGGTGCTGGATGAGCCACGGCGACCGGATCGGCCGCCTGCCGGCAGGTTTCCGGATCACCGCCTCCACGGAGAACACCGAGGCGGCTGCCGCCGAGGACGCAAATCGCCGGCTCTACGGCCTTCAGTTCCATCCGGAGGTCGTCCATACGGCGGAAGGAAAAAAGATGCTGGCGAATTTCCTGTTCGGCGTCTGCGGCTGTCAAAAAAGCTGGACCATGAAATCCTTCGTCCAGGAGGCGACCGAGGAAATCCGGGCCACGGTCGGCGACAAACGGGTGGTCCTCGGCCTTTCGGGGGGGGTCGATTCCTCCGTCGCGGCCGTCCTGATCCACCGGGCCATCGGCCGGCAACTCACCTGCGTCTTCGTGGACAACGGTCTCCTCCGGCTCAACGAGGGCGACAAGGTCCGCGCCCTTTTCGCGAAGCACTTCCAGATGAATTTCCGCTTCGTTCGGGCGCGGAAGGCGTTTCTGGCCGGCCTCAAGGGGGTGACGGATCCCGAACGGAAGCGGAAGATCATTGGGCGAATCTTCATCGAGGTCTTCGACAGGGAGGCCCGGAAGATCAAGGGGGCGGATTTCCTCGCCCAGGGGACGCTCTACCCGGATCTCATCGAATCCCGGTCGGCCTTCGGGGGACCCTCCGCCGTGATCAAGTCCCACCACAACGTGGGCGGGCTTCCCAAGAAGATGAAGCTCAGGCTGATCGAGCCGCTCAAACACCTCTTCAAGGACGAGGTCCGCCTCCTGGGCAAGGAGCTCGGTCTTTCCGACGACCTGATCTGGCGGCAGCCCTTCCCGGGGCCGGGACTCGCGGTGCGGATCATCGGGGAGGTGACCGAAAAGAGGCTCGCCATCCTCCGGATGGCCGACGCGGTCCTGCAGGAAGAGATCCGGGCGGGCAACTACTACCGGAAGCTCTGGCAGTCCTTCGCGGTTCTCCTGCCGCTCAAGAGCGTCGGGATCATGGGGGATCAGCGGACCTACGAGCACATCATCGCCATCCGCGCGGTGACGAGCGAGGACGCGATGACGGCGGACTGGGCGAGGCTTCCCCACGAGCTCCTGGCGCGGATCGGAAGCCGGATCATCAACGAGGTCCGGGGGGTGAACCGGGTCGTCTACGACATCAGCTCCAAGCCGCCGAGCACCATTGAATGGGAGTAGGAAAATAGGGACAGCGCCCTTATTTTCCTGCGGCAAAATAGGGGCGCTGTCCCCATTTTCCGAGCACGATCGAGTGGGAATAACATGCCCAAACGGACGGACATTAAAAAAATACTGATCATCGGCTCCGGGCCGATCATCATCAGCCAGGCGTGCGAATTCGATTATTCCGGGACCCAGGCCTGTAAGGCGCTCAAGGAGGAGGGCTACGAGGTCGTCCTCGTCAACTCCAACCCGGCGACGATCATGACCGATCCCGAAACTGCGGACCGGACCTACGTGGAGCCGATCACGCCGGAGGCCGTGGAAAAGATCATCGCGAAGGAACGCCCAGACGCTCTGCTCCCCACCCTGGGCGGCCAGACGGGCCTCAATACGGCGGTCGCCGTTGCGGAGGCGGGCGTCCTCGCGAAATACGGCGTCGAGATGATCGGGGCGTCGCTCCTCGTCATCCACAAGGCGGAGGACCGCCAGCAGTTCCGGGCGGCGATGGAGAAGATCGGCTTGAAGGTTCCCCGGAGCGGCTTCGCCCGGTCGATGGACGAGGTTTTCGCCGTCGCTTCCGAGATCGGCTTTCCGATCATCATCCGCCCCTCCTTCACCCTGGGGGGGACGGGGAGCGGTGTCGCCTACAACCGGGAGGAGCTCGCCGAAATCGCCAAGGGGGGCCTCGACGCCAGCTTGATCCACGAGATCATGCTCGAACAGTCGGCCCTCGGCTGGAAGGAGTACGAACTCGAGGTGATGCGCGACAGAGCCGACAACTGCGTCATCATCTGCTCCATCGAGAATGTTGATGCGATGGGGGTCCACACGGGCGAGTCGATCACCGTCGCCCCGGCCCAGACGCTCACCGACGTTGAGTACCAGCGGATGAGGGACGCGGCCATCGCCATCATGCGGGAGATCGGCGTCGAGACGGGCGGCTCCAACGTTCAGTTCGCGATCCATCCCGACACCGGCGAGATGATCGTCATCGAGATGAACCCCCGCGTCTCCCGCTCCTCGGCCCTCGCCTCCAAGGCGACGGGATTCCCCATCGCCAAGATCGCCGCGAAGCTGGCCGTCGGTTATACCCTGGATGAGATCCCCAACGACATCACCCGGGAGACGATGGCCTCCTTCGAGCCGACGATCGACTACTGCGTGGTGAAGATCCCCCGCTGGACCTTTGAGAAGTTCCCCGAGGCGGAGGACTTCCTGACCACCTCGATGAAGTCGGTCGGCGAGACGATGGCGATCGGCCGGACCTTCCGGGAGGCCCTGCAGAAGGCGGTCCGCTCCCTGGAGATCAAGCGCTTCGGCCTGATGACCGATCTGCCGGAGGACGTCCGTCACCCCCGGGAATTTCTGGAACAGAAGCTGGCGACGCCGAATTCGCTCCGACTCTTTTACATCGCTGCGGCCTTTCGCCACGGGATGACGATCGAGGAGATCAAACGCCTCACAAAGATCGACCCCTGGTTCCTCCACCAGATCCTTTCGCTCGTCGAGGCGGAGGAGGAGCTCAAGAGCCTGCCGCCCACGACGGAGAACCTCCGCGAGGCGAAGCGCCTGGGATTTGCCGATCGCTATTTGGCTGGTCTCTGGAACCTCTCCGAGGAGGAGATCCGCAGCCGTCGCTACGCGGCCGGGATCGTCCCCGTCTACAAGCTCGTCGACACCTGCGCGGCGGAGTTCGAGGCCTACACCCCCTACTACTACTCTACCTACGAGACGGAGGACGAAACCCGACCTTCGACGAAGCCGAAGGTCGTCATCATCGGCGGCGGGCCGAACCGGATCGGCCAGGGGATCGAGTTCGATTACTGCTGCGTCCATGCCTCCTTCGCCCTGCGCGAGGAGGGGTACGAGAGCATCATGGTCAACTCGAACCCGGAGACGGTGAGCACCGACTACGACACCTCCGACAAGCTCTTCTTCGAGCCGGTGACGCTCGAGGACGTCCTCCACATCCTGAAGGCGGAAAAACCGATGGGGGTGATCGTCCAGTTCGGCGGCCAGACCCCGCTTAACCTTGCCCGGGGGTTGGAGTCTGCGGGGGCGCACATCCTGGGCACGTCGCCCGACGCGATCGACCGCGCCGAGGACCGGAAGCGTTTTCAAGAGATCGTGAACCGCCTGCAGCTCCGCCAGCCCGACAACGATACGGCGATGGATGCGGAGGGGGCGATCCGGGCGGCCGAGCGGATCGGCTATCCGGTCCTGGTCCGTCCATCCTATGTCTTGGGCGGCCGGTCGATGGAGATCATCTACGACACGGAAACCCTCCGCCAGTTCATGATCCGGGCCCTCGAGGTCTCCCCCGGCCATCCCATCCTGATCGACAAGTTCCTCGAGGATGCGATCGAAGTGGATGTGGACGCCATCAGCGACGGGGAAACGACCGTCGTCGCCGGGATCATGGAGCACATCGAGGAGGCGGGGATCCACTCCGGGGACAGCGCATGCGTCCTGCCGACAATCACCTTCGGGCTGGAGCTCTTAGAGACGATCGAGCGCCAGACGAAGCGGATCGCCGCGGAACTTCATGTCGTCGGTCTCATGAACATCCAGTACGCCATTAAAAACGGCGAGCTCTACGTCCTGGAGGTCAACCCCCGCGCCTCGCGGACCATCCCCTTCGTCAGCAAGGCGATCGGCGTCCCCCTGGCGAAGCTGGCGACGAAGGTAATGCTGGGGAAAACCCTTAAGGAGTTGGGCTTCACCAAGCCCATCCGGCCGGAGCACATCTCCGTGAAGGAGGCGGTCTTCCCCTTCAATCGCTTTCCCAACGTCGATATCCTGCTCGGCCCGGAAATGAAGTCCACGGGCGAGGTGATGGGGATCGACCGGTCCTTCGGCCTCGCCTTCGCCAAATCCCAGATGGCCGCCGGCTTCAAGATGCCCCTCTCGGGGAGGGTCTTCATCAGCGTCCATGATTTCTACAAGGACCGGATCGTCCGCGTGGCCGAAGCGTTCGCCCGGATGGGGTTTCAGATCGTCGCCACGCAAGGGACGGCGGAGAGGCTGCGCACGCATGGGGTCCCGGTGGAAACGATCCTCAAGGTGAGCGAGGGGAGACCCCACGTGGTCGATCACATCAAAAACGGCGACATCCAGATCGTCATCAACGTGAGCCTGGGCAGGCGCTCCTCCCGGAAAGACGCCTATCACATCCGCCGGGGGGCGCTTCTCTACAACGTTCTCTACACGACGACGATCTCCGGCGCCCGGGCCCTGACGGAGGCGATCGGCGCCCTCCGTAATGAGCCGTGGGAGGTGGCGCCGCTGCAGGCTTACCACCGGAAACCGTGTGCAGGATGAGGCTCTTGAACTTCCGTTCTTCGCATCCTTTCCGCAAATAAAAGCAGGTTCTTGTCAGATATCAGAAAAAATGACAGGAGGGAACGCGATCTTGCGTTCCCTCCTGTGAGGTTTGTTTATTCCGAAAGGATCTTTTTGGCTTCCTTCGCGTAGGCGTCCATCACATAGGGGATGCCGGAGACTTTTGCCGCCTCTTCGGTCAGTGTCATGATGTCATTCCGGGTGATAGTGGTGAGGTTGAAATTCCTGCTGCCCGCCATCAACTGCTGGAGACCCGTCTTGAACTTCTGGCCGTAGGTATAAAATCCTAAGGCCCCGGCAGGTATCTTGTCAATATTTTTACCGAATTTCTTTTTCAATTCCTCGTAGCAGACGAAGATTTCTTCCATCGACTGACCGTACCTGGACACGGTTTTCGGCAGGTCTTTGTTCGCGATCCATTCTGCGATATTTTTACCGACCATCGCCGGGATCATCAGCGCTCTTCCCATACAGACCGCCTTCACATAGGGAGAACCCAGGGCAAGGGCCTTGAATACGCTGTCTTCGGTGGAAAATCCGCCGGCAAAGGCGATATCGGGCACTCTGATTTTCTTTTTCCTGAGCTCTTCGCAGAACTGATAGGTAAGGCAATGGAGATAGAAGGAGGGGATGCCCCATTCGCTCATCATCGGCCAGGGGCTCATGCCCGTTCCGCCGGGCGCTCCGTCCACGGTAAGAAGGTCTATCTTTGCTTGTGCCCCGTAGCGCAGGGCCATTGCCAATTCTACGGCAGAGTATGCGCCGGTCTTCAGGGTGATCCTCTTGAATCCAACCTTGCGCAGCCGTTCCACTTCCTGAAGGAACCCTTCCTTGGTTACGAAACCCAGGCGGGAGTGGCGCTCGAATTCCTTGATGGCGCCGTCCTTGAAGGCAGCCTTAATTTCCGGGAGGGTCGGATCGGGTAGAACCACGTAGCCCCTCTTTTTGAGTTCCTGCGCCCTTTCTAAGGAGTTGACCTTGATTTCGCCGCCTATATTTTTAGCGCCCTGTCCCCATTTCAACTCGATTGTATCAAGCTTGTGCTTGTTCAGCACGTATTCGGCCACGCCAAACCTCGTGTCCTCAACATTCATCTGCACCAGGATTTCGCCGTATCCCTCTTGATAACGCTTATATGTTTCAATCCGGCGGTCCATATCGGGAGAATTTTTAATTTTGCCTTTGCTCAATTCAAGACCGGGGTCGATTCCGCAGACATTTTCGCCGCACACCAGAGTGACGCCGGAAATGGCGGCGCCAGCGGCAAAGTGATCCCAGTTTTTGCGGGCAATCTCAGTAGAACCAAGCGCCCCGGTAAATATGGGCAGGCGCATCTTTACTTTCTGTTTCCAGCCGTATTCCGTTTCCGTGTCGACGGCGGGAAATACCGCCGTATCGGGGCCTGCTTCGACGCCCTTGGGCAGACCTTTGGCGCCTACCGCATAACCCTGGATGCTGAGATGCGAATAATCCACGGGATAATTCTTGTCGGCGCCCGCCGTCATTTCACCAAAGCCGATCGGGTAGAGCACCTCCCGTCCCCGGAAAGATGACAGCCAGATCTCGCAGCCGCCCCGGCATCCGTCCATGCATCTACTGCAGAGACCGGACAGAGGCACCACATTTTTGGAACGGTTGAATGTACCTGTCGCTTCGTTGGCATTGGGTTGTCTGAGATTCATGGGTTCATTCTCCTTCTCTTCATGTTTTATTTTTTCGGCACACAAAATGTGCGCCGGCAACCGGTATTTCTCCCCGGTAATTTTTTTACCTGTCCTTACCCGTCTTTGCAGAGTTCCCAGAAATTCCGGAGTTCCTGATAATCCATGACGGTAGCCATGGCGCGGTTTTCAACCTCGATTCCCTTCTCGTGCGCGCAGGCAACCGGATTCAACCCGCCATAGAGGATCATGCCAATCCGGTTCATATCTACCGGAATCTGACAGACCGGTTCGCCGATTTCGCCGATGGAGAGCACGCCGCCAATTCCTGCGTTCCGGAGGCTTGTGATCAGTTCATCGACGAGTTTCCGGGCCGGCACGGGAATTTCTCTGAAATTGGATAGGATATTGCCCTCGCCCTGCACCGCCGCCTGACGGACAGAGGTCATCCTTCCCCGGATGAATATCTCCGAGGGATCCAGGGACGATCCGGAATAGTGAATTAATTCAACGAAGCGGAGCGGGCGGCCATTTTTTACCTGCAGAATCCCGCCGAACCTCGAGTCCATCGGTATGCCGTTCTTCAGGAAAACGCCGTTTACGACGATGCTGCAGACCGTTGCGAAGCCGACATAGCCTGCGGGAACCATCACCTCTCCGAGCCGGGAGCCTTCGTCGGCGCAGGCGACCAGTTCGCTTACATGGAGTCCCGCTCCGAAGGCGGGTTTCATCATTTCCAGCGCCTTCTTAAAGATCTTCCGGGGGAAAAAAGAAACGTTGATGGGAAGCAGTCCCTGCCGCTTGTCCGGATTCAGGGTCGTTCTGAAGGCTAAGATCTCGATGCGGGAAATGGCGAAGCCGATTTTGTCGCGGACCCGGGCGTTATTGAGCTCCTCGATCCCCTGTTCCGTAATGACGCGCCCGTCATGCTGCCCGATAAGTCTCGTCAATCCGCGATTGTCCATCAGTTTGAGGTGGTAGCGGACCGCCCGTTCGCTCAGGGCCACGCCGTGTTCCTGCATTTGCCTGGAGATGAGGCGAGCCCCCACCGCATCCGGCGATTTATGGAGTATCCGGAGGATCAGGAGGGTCTTTTTTTCGATATCTTCTATGTTAAAAATCTGATTCAGCGGCATCGGTAATCCTTTGCCGATGCATCTATCATAGAGAAAAAAGGCTGTCAAGAAAAAAAAAGGGGGATAAAACCGAAAGCACGCAAAACCGGATCGGCATCAGGGGGCTTGCTTTATTAGTTCTTCACAAAAAATGGGCGGCACGCAAAAAAATGGCAAGGCAGGATCCCGCCTACCTTTCTTATACATAGGTTTGGCGGACGCATCCAAAGCCTCTGCCCAGCTCGCATCGCACGCAGACCCCGGTAAACTTATCAGCCGTCGCTGTTTGGGATTCACAATTTCCGCACAGACGCCCCTCTCCAGATTTCATTGATCCACCACACGGCGTTACGGACATAGGGCAGTATTCGGTGCAGAACCCGCATTTTTTGCAGAAGTCACGGCGGAACCCGAGCGCAAATTCCACATGGCGGTTCTTGCCGCGTCCGACGAAGCCGAGGGCGTTGGCCTTGCTGTATTCTGTGCAGTAGCGGACGCAGCGTCCGCATTGGATACAGTTGTCATTCCGAAAGGGGTAGCGAACCTCTTTCACGCCACAGCGCACGGCAATATCCTGGACGGCCCGCGAGTTCGGCGCCTGGGCAACCAGCAGCTCGGCGATATTTTTCCGCAGTTTCCTGATTCTTTCCGTATTGCTGCGGATCACCATCCCATCCTCTGCGTTGAGGGTGCAGGAGGCGGTAATTTTCGTCCTGCCGTCATTGACCACTTCCACGATGCACAGGCGGCAGGCGCCGCTGTCTTTCAGAACCGGAACATAGCACAGATGGGGGATGCAGATGCCGGATGCCATGGCCGCATCAAGCACGCTCGCTCCTTTGATTGCCTGTACCCGGGCGTCATCGATTTTCAATGTCACATACTGTTGCATATTTCACCTCGTCAGCTGACCGTGATTGCCTCAAACTTGCATTCCCCGACACAAATACCGCATCTGCGGCATTCCTTTTCATCAATGATATGGACCTTCTTTTTCCTGCCATCAATGGCGTCGTGAGGACAGGCGCGCAGGCAGCTACCGCAGCCGTTGCATTTGTCGGATTGAATGGAATAACTGATCAGGGCTTTGCAGACACCGGCGGGACATTTTTTATGGTCCACATGGGCGGCGTACTCTTCGGGAAAGTATCGCAACGTCGATAAAACTGGATTGGCCGCTGTTTTCCCTAACGCGCAGAGAGAGGCAACGCTGATCGTGTCCGCCAGTTCTTCCAGAAGGGCGATCTGCTCCCGGCGGCCCCGGCCCTCTGCGATGTCCGTCACGATCTCCAGCAGCCGGTCGACGCCGACGCGGCAGGGGACGCACTTGCCGCACGATTCATCCCAGAGGAAGTTCAGAAAATACCTGGCCACGTCGACCATGCAGGTTCCTTCATCCATGACCACCATGCCGCCGGAACCCATCATCGCGCCTGCTTCGTAAAGCGTATCGAAGTCAACGGGGAGATCGAATTTGCCGACCGGCAGGCAGCCCCCGGAGGGACCGCCGGTTTGCACCGCTTTAATGGCCTTGTCGTTTTTCGATCCGCCGCCGATATCGAAAATGATTCTATTCAGAGGCGTTCCCATGGCCACCTCGACAAGGCCCGTGTTCTTGACCTGTCCGGTAAGAGCAAAAATTTTTGTGCCTTTGCTGCCCTTGGTGCCTTTAGCGGCAAACCACTTGGCGCCGTTGAGGATGATGGAGGGCACGTTGGCCCAAGTTTCCACATTGTTCAACACCGTAGGCTTATGCCGGAGGCCGTCCTTGACGGTGTGAATATCCTTGGCGCGTGGTTCGCCCACCTTGCCTTCCAGCGAGGCCATGAGCGCCGTGGATTCGCCACAGACAAAGGCCCCGCCTCCCCGGGCAACCTCCACATCGAAGGAGAAAGAACTTCCCAGGATGTTCTCACCAAGAAGTCCGAGCTTCCTGGCCTGCTCAACGGCAATCCTGGCATGCTGCACGGCAAGCGGGTATTCATTTCGGACATAGATGTAACCCGTGGATGCGCCGATTGCCCAGGCGCCGATCATCATCCCTTCGAGAATAATGTGGGGATTGGCCTCAAGAAGGCAGCGGTCCATGTATGCCCCCGGATCACCTTCATCGGCATTGCAGACGACGTATTTCTCGTCTCCCGGCGCCTCCGCACATTCAGCCCATTTGCGTCCCGTGGGGAAGCCCGCTCCTCCCCGCCCCCGTAAGCCGGATGCTTTGATTTCACCGATGACCGCTTCCGGCACTATACCGGCGATGGTCTTTGCCAGGGCCGAGTATCCGCCGATAGCGATATAGTCTTCGATGGCGCAAGGATCAACCGACCGGTTGTGGTTCAGGAGCTGCCGGTCCTGGGCCTGGTAGAAGGGAATCTCCGCCTCTGTGCGGACCTTCTTGCCGGAAACCGGATCTGTGTAGAGAAGTCTTTCGATCACCTCGCCGTTTTTAACCGTCCTGGCTACGATCTCTTTGGCGTCTTCGGCTTTGACCTGGCAGTAAAAAAGACCTCCCGGTTCAAAGACAATAATCGGTTCCTGTTCGCAAAAACCGAGACAGCCGGAAAGGCGAACACGGACACTTTTATCCAGGCCCTGCCTGACCAGCTCATTATGCACGGCATCAATCACCCCAGGAGATTGTGAGGCCTGGCAGCAAGTCCCGTTAGGGATTATCATTGTTGATCGGATGCGCTTTCTTTCTGCCAGAAGCTTTTTGCGAAGAGATTCCAGGTTGCTCAACCCCTTGAGTTTACGCATGGGCCCTCTCCTCCTTCTTCTTTTTCCCTCTGGATTTATCAATGGCCTTGCGGAGTTTGCCTGGTGTCATATGGTGACAATAGGCCCCGTTCTGTATAACCACCGGCCCTAAGGCGCAGGCCCCGACGCAATTCACATTCTCAATGGTGACCAGGCCGTCTTCCGTCGTCTCACCCGGTTCTATGTTCAGTTGTCCCTTAACCTGGTCGATAAGGAGCTTTGCGCCTCTGACGTGACATGCCGTGCCCGTGCACACTGTGAAGACATGCTTGCCGCGCGGCTTCAGGGAAAAGGCCTTGTAGAAGCACGCAACTCGATATACCTCCATGAGCGGGACCCCCAGCTCCTGCGCAACGGCACTCATGGCTTCCTCCGGCAGGTAGCCGTAAAGGTCCTGCACATCATGCAATACCTCGATAAGCAGGTGCGGCTGGCTTTGCCTTCCTTTCAGGATGGAGTTAAGCGCTGTCATGATCAACGGAACCTCCTTTGAAAATATTATTGCGTTATATTTTTCTACCTGCTAATATGTCGCACGTAAATACGGTCAAAATGCACTCGTAATGCCTATAATTTATAGGCATTAAAATACAAAGTCATTCCCTATTGATTGCCCATATTATACTGGCAAAGGAGGCCCGCTATTATGTCGTTGCAAACAGGCTCATTAGGAGAAGATTTTACAGGAAAAGGAGATCCCCGCGATTGGATTGCATTCCTCTGGCGGATTCCCCAGCGTGAAGACATGGAACCGAAGCAGGTGGAAATTGCCCTCCGTGAGCGCATCAAAGAATTGAACTGTCTGTACAGCATCGCCCGATTGGCAGAGCGCTACTGTGATTCCATGGAAGACTTCCTGAAATGTCTTACGGATATTCTTCCTCTTTCCTGGCAGTATCCGGAAATTGCCTGCGCGCGGATTGTCTTTAAGGACCAGACCTTTAAAAGCAGAAATTATAAAGTGACAAAGTGGCGGCAGTCGTCGCAGATCATGATGTACAACGAACCGGTGGGTGATGTGACGATCTTTTATCTGGAGGAGCGGCCACCATCCGATGAGGGGCCGTTTCTCAAAGAGGAACGGGTGCTGCTCGACGAGGTGGCCCAGCGGATCGGTGCAATCGCTGTGCGGATTGCCGCGGAAAGGGAACTGCAGGAAAACAACAGGCAACTGTTGCTGGAACGGATGGCGCTGCAGGAGGCAAATGCGGCATTGCGGGCCGTCATGGCAAACATCGAAAGAGAAAAGCAGGGAATATATAAGGACATGCAGGTAAATATCGAAAAAGTCATCATGCCGATCCTTCATGCCTTGTCTCTCGAACTGCCAAAGGCCCAGCGGAAATACGCGGATATTCTAAGGACCAATCTGGAGGAGATTACATCCCCGTTCATCAGCCGGTTTCTCCATCAGCATCAATTCTTGACTCCGACGGAAATCAGCGTCTGCAACATGATCAGGAACGGATTGCGGACCAAGGAAATCGCTCAGATGCGGAGCGTATCCCCGGCAACCGTCAACCGGCATCGTGAACACATCCGCCGCAAGCTGAAAATCACCAACAACCATGCCAATCTTACGACCTATTTGCAGTCAATTTTACAATCCTGATCGGGAAAGGATGATCATGGACGAAGAGTTGCAGGCAGGCAAGCCGCTCGAGGAGTGCGGCGTCTTTGCGGTGTACGGCCATGAAGAGGCGGCGCGGGTGGCCTTCTTCGGCCTGTTCGCCCTCCAGCACCGGGGGCAGGAAAGCGCGGGAATCGCCTCCGCGGACGGCTGCCAGGTCTGGGAGCACAAGGGGATGGGGCTCGCCTCGGAGGTCTTCCGGGAGGACATCCTCGGGAAGCTCCCCGGGCGCCTCGCGATCGGCCATGTCCGCTATTCGACGACGGGTTCCTCCGTCCTCTCCAACGCCCAGCCCTTTTTAGTCCACCATGCCGACGAGTACTACGCCCTGGCCCACAACGGGAACCTGATCAACGCCTTGGAACTGCGGGCGGAGCTCGAGGAACGGGGGTCGATCTTCCAGTCCACGATGGACAGCGAGGTGATCGTCCACCTGATGGCCCCCCATCTGAAGGCGGGGCTGGAGGAGGCCCTGACGAAGGCCCTTACCCAGGTGCAGGGCGCCTACAGCATCGTCATGCTGACCCGGAACCGCGTCGTCGCCGTCCGCGACCCGCGGGGGTTCAGGCCCCTTGCCCTCGGCCGTTTCAACGGCGGCTGGGTGGTGGCCTCGGAGACCTGCGCCTTCGACCTCGTGGGGGCGAAATACATCCGGGACGTCCTGCCCGGCGAGATCATCATCATCGACGAGGCGGGGCTCCACAGCCTGACACCCTTCCCAAAGGAGAGGCCCTCCCACTGCATCTTCGAACTGATCTACTTCGCCAGACCCGACAGCCAGATCTTCGGCGAGAACGTCTACCTCTGCCGCAAAAGGCTCGGCCACAACCTGGCCCGGGAATGCCGGCCGGACGTGGATCTCGTCATGCCGTTCCCCGATTCGGGGAACTATGCGGCCCTCGGCTACGCCGAGGAGAGCCGGATCCCCTTCGAGATGGGGATGATCCGGAACCACTACGTGGGGCGGACCTTCATCCAGCCGAGCCAGGCGATGCGGGACTTCGGCGTCCGGGTCAAGCTCAATCCGGTGAAACCGCTCATCGTCGGCAAAAAGATCGTGATCGTCGAGGATTCGATCATCCGGGGAACGACCAGCCGGAACCGCGTCCGCCATCTTCGCGAATGCGGCGTCAAGGAGATCCACATGGTCGTGAGCTGCCCGCCCACACGCCACCCCTGCCCCTACGGGATCGATTTTTCAATGAAAGGGGAACTCATCGCCGCGGAGAAGGAGGAAGAGGCGGACATCGCCTCCTTCATCGGCCTGGACGGCCTGCACTACCTCTCCCTCGAGGGGATGGTCCAGGCCACGGGGATGCCCCGGGAAAACTTCTGCCTCGCCTGCTACTGCGGCGACTATCCCCTCCCGCCCCCGAAGAGTTTCGGGAAGTTCTGCTTCGAGGGAAGCGCCTTTAACCTGCCGCTCAGCCGCGGTCCCGTTTGATGAAGAGTTGATACAATCATGTTTCCCGAGTTCACGCCCCAGGCGTGAGCCGCCGGGCGAAAGCGCCGGAATGGGCGCAGGCAAAGATTCCCGATACGACCCGGGATCGCCGGGGAGGCGGAAATGTTGACGATGAGAAAACCATGTGCGGACGTTTTATCCTTCTGACCGATTTATCCGTGATTGTGGAGTCCTTTCGCATCGAGGAAGTCGCCTGCGAATACAGGCCGGGCCGTAACATCGCTCCCGGCCGGCAGATTTCCGCCGTCATCCGGGATGATGTCAACAAACTGGCTGATTTCCGCTGGGGCCTGATCCCGTCATGGGCCAAGGATCCATCCATCGGAAACAGGATGTTCAATGCGCGTGCGGAAACCGTTTCAGAAAAACCGAGTTTCCGGGAGGCTTTCAAAAGACGCCGGTGTCTGATTGTTGCCGATGGATTCTATGAATGGCAGAAGCTTGGCCGGATCAAAAAGCCTCTCCGTTTCTCTCTTAAATCAGGTCAGCCTTTCGGTCTTGCCGGCCTTTATGAAACCTGGATCTCGCCTGAGAAGAAACCCGTCCATACCTGCACGATCATCACGACGGCGCCCAATAAAATCATCCGCCCCATCCATGACAGAATGCCGGTCATGGTCAGGAAGGAGCTCGAAGACTTCTGGATGGATCCGCATGCCTGCAATCAAAAGGAGCTGCGTTCGATATTGAAACCCTATCCGACGAAGGAGATGGAAGCGTCGGAGGCAAACCTTCCGGGACAGGATCATTGCCGATGGCAGAACGGGAAAGGCTTTTTTCGCTCATCGCCCGTAAAGGTTTTGACAAGGATAATTACACATACGACGAGGTCTTCGGAGATCTCCCCTCGACTCTGACCATCAAGGAAAGTTCGGAATACCTTGAGGTTGCGGAAGTAACCGTGCGAAGATGGGCCAAAGAGGGGAAGTTGCCTTTTCGTAAGGTCGGCAAAAACTATGTCTTTGGTGTGGATGATCTGAGGAAAATGAAACGGAAGCAACCGTCCAAGCCATAAAAAGGGTCCGGCCCGTCGTCGCACAATGGCGCCATCGACCGTGGCTCCATGCGCAGCCAACGAAGTGAATTCCAGGCAACGGGCCACGTGGCAGCCGTCCTCTTCAGACCGCGCCGTCCGTGGCGGCGGGTTGCTCGATTGAAATTGCAGTCTTGCGCCGATTAAGAAGCAATTTGCTCAGCCCGCAGATGAAGAGGACAAAGAACACCATAACCGCGTACTCAACCCACTTGGGCGGGCTCAGCAGACCGTGGACCCACGGGTCGGTGATCATCATTTCGCCTCCGACCTTGCCGAGTATGGCCGCACCAGCCCAGAGTATGATCGGGTACCTGTCCATCAGCTTGGAGAGCATGTTGCTCATGAACACCACGAAGGGGATCGAAAGCACCAGGCCGAAGAGCAGCAGGAACAGGTTGCCGTGGCTGGCGGCGCGACGGCCAGCATGTTGTCGATGCCCATGCTCATGTCCGCCACGATGATGATCCATAGCGCCTGCCAGAGGCTTCCGCACTCGCGGTCCTGGCACTCTTCCTTGGCGCCCTCGGTGAGCAGCTTGACTGCTATCCAGATGATCACCGCCCCCCCGACAAGTTTGATGAACTGCATGTTCAGCAGTTGGGCCACCAGAAAAGTGCAGATCACCCGGACGACGACTGCCCCGCCCGCCCCCAGGCCGATCCCCCACAGGCGCTGTCTGCCCGGCAGGTTCTTGACCGCCATGGCGATGACCACGGCGTTGTCGCCGGCCAGCACCAGGTCGAT
>JAHJQP010000197.1 GCA_018819165.1 Pseudomonadota bacterium | reverse complement strand
GCCGTAGATCGCATTCGTGGGGAACCCCTTCGAATTGGAGAGCTCCCGGATCGCGTAAAAAGCCCGGAACAGGTAATTGCTCCCGTCGATAAGGACAAGTTTGGGGCGCTTCTTTTCTTCCTTCATCATCTTTCCCTCGCTCGATGAAGCTGGTGGATTTCGTGAGGGACACATTGGAGATTTTTTCGGGCACCATGCCGCCGCAGCGAAGCGCCTTCAGGAAAATGGGGACAGCTCCCTATTTTCCCTGGAAAAATAGGGAGCTGTCCCCATTTTTCCGTTTAGCGCAGCGAGGACGTGCATGGTCGAAAAAAGATCCGTGTCCCGGCGAAATCCACCAGCTTCATCGAACCTATTCTCATACGTCGAAGCGGGCGTTGATCTTGAAGGTCCGGGTTGCCCGAAGGCTCAGGATGTCGTCGATTCCCGTCTTCTGTTTGATTTCGGCAAGCGTCGCCGCGAGCTCCTCTTCGCCAGGGACGATCAACGTAAACCAGATATTGTAGTCATGTTCCCGCCGGTAGTTGTGGGTCACCCCCGGGCAGGCGTTCACCGTCCCGACAAAGGCGGCCATTTTTTCCTCCGGGACGCGGGCGGCGCATAGGGTGCTGGTAAAGCCCAATTTCCGGAGATCGAAGACGGCCCCGATCCGCCGGATGATCCCCTCCTCCTTCAGCCTCCCGATCCGCTCGCGTACCTCCGCCTCGCCGATTCCCAGACGATCGGCCACCTCGGAAAACGGCGCCGCCGTGATCGGAAAATCCTCTTGGATGAGGTTCAAAAGCTTCTTGTCTGTATCGTCCATAAGCGTTCCTGCTGTTTATTCTTCGGCGTTTTTTTTCGGGCGTCCCTAAAATTATTCGGCCCCCTTGCCCGGCCGGTAGATGCACAACGGCTCCTCGGCCAGATAATCCCCCGTCGCCTCGTAGGCCCGCGCCCGGCAGCCACCGCAGACACGGATGAACTCGCAGCGGCCGCACTTACCCTCGTAAAGGCTGAGATCGCGAAGGTCACGGAAGATCTTCGAATCGTTCCAGATCTCCGTGAAACCCTTTTCGGTGACCTGACCGCAGTCGAGCTCCAGGTAGCCGCAGGGCTGGACCTGCCCCGTGTGGGAGATGAAGCAGAAGGCGATCCCCCCCAGGCAGCCGCGCGTCATGGCGTGGAGGGGGTGCCCCCCCTCCCCGTCTGCCGGTTTTACCGTTGGCGCGCCGCGTCGCTCTTTCTGCCGCTGATGGAAGATCCGGTAGTAGTGAGGCGCGCAGGTCGCCTTGAGTTGGATCGCGCAGCCGAGCCACTCCTCGTAGAACCAGTTTAGCGTCTCCTCGTAGGCGGAGGCCGTGATCGCCTGATCGGCCATCTCCTTTCCCCGCCCCGTCGGAACGAGGAGAAAGATGTGGTGCGCAGCGGCGCCGAGACGATGGGCCAGGTCGTGGATCTCCCTGATCTGCGCCAGGTTCGCCCGAGTGATCGTCGTGTTGACCTGGAACTCCAGCCCCGCCCTTTTCATCGCGGCGATGCCGGCAAGCGCCTCGTCGAAGGCACCCGGAACCCCGCGGAAGCGGTCGTGGCTTACCGCGTCCGGTCCGTCGAGACTGACGCTCACCCGCCGGATCCCGGATTTCGCCAGCTTCTCCGCGACTGCTTCGCTCACCAGCGTCCCGTTCGTCGCCAGGACCATCCGGAGACCCTTCCCGTCTCCATAAGCGGCAATATCATAAATGTCCTCCCTAAGGAGCGGCTCGCCGCCCGTGAGGATGATGACCGGTTTCGCGAAGGCAGCGATCTCATCAATGAGCCGCATGCATTTTTTCGTGCCGAGTTCCCCCTCATAGGAGCCGCGGAGCGCGGAAGCGCGGCAGTGGCCGCAGGCCAGGTTGCAGCTCCGGGTCACCTCCCAGGCGACCATCCGGAGCGTGCCGGGCAAAATATGCGAGGTTTTTACTCTCACCTCTTTGTCATTTCCGCGAAAGCGGGCATCCGTTAACGGTTCCAATATACAATTCCCTCCAACCAGGGTTGCTATTTTCCTAAAATTTGCGCGGCCTCGGGGGCGAAATAGGTGATGATCATATCCGCTCCGGCGCGCCGGATCGCGATGAGTGACTCCAGCATCGCCCGCTCGCCGTCCAGCCAGCCCATCTGCGCGGCCGCCTTGATCATGGCAAACTCGCCGCTCACGTTGTAGGCGGCAAGCGGCAGATCGAACTCCTCCTTCGCCCGCCGGATGACGTCGAGATAGGCCAGCGCCGGCTTGACCATGATGATG
>JAHJQP010000196.1 GCA_018819165.1 Pseudomonadota bacterium | reverse complement strand
TCTCCTGGCCTATTTCCGGGACATCCGCACTGCCGGCGAGGCGGTATCCAGGATCATCGCCGCCCGGATCATCCCCGCCACCCTGGAGATCATGGACCGCACCACGATCAACTGCGTCGAGGACTACGCCGGCATCGGCCTCCCCCGGCAGATGGCGGCCCTACTCCTGATCGAGGTTGACGGCCATCCTGCGGTCGTCGCCGAGGAGGCGGGGGGGGTCCGGAAGATCATGGAGGAGGTCCGGGCAGACGAGATCCACCAGGCGGGAAACGCCGAAGAGGCCGCTCGTCTCACCGCCGCCAGGCGGACCGCCCTGTCGGCTGTGGCCCGCGTATCGCCGACGACGATCCTCGAAGATGCCACGGTCCCGCGGAACCGGCTCGCCGAAATCTTCGCCGAGATCGAACGGCTGAAGGAAAAATTCGGGGTCCGGGTTGCCACCTTCGGCCATGCCGGAGACGGCAATCTCCACCCCACGGCCCTCACCGATGAGCGCAACCCAGGGGAGATCGAAAAGGTCCACGCCTTCTTCGACGAACTCTATGAAAAGGTCCTTTCCCTGGGCGGAACGGTCTCCGGCGAACACGGCATCGGGATCGCCAAGAAGGATTATCTCCTCCGTCAACTGGGTGAGGGCGGCATCGGCGTCATGCGCCGGATCAAGAACGCCTTCGATCCCGAAAACCGTCTCAATCCGGGAAAGATCTTCAGCAATGGATCATCCCCTTCGACCGTCCGGATACAGAGAGGAAGACATGCCTGAGTCATCACCGGCGGGCAACTTCCATCCGGCGGACGCCCCGGGTTACGCTTCCATCCTCCAGTGCATGCGCTGCGGCTTCTGTCTCGCGGTCTGCCCCACCTATGCCCTGACGAATCGCGAACGCTCCAGCCCCCGGGGCCGGGCGGCCCTTGCCCGGGCCGTGGCGGAGGGCAAGCTGGAATTCACCCCCGCCGTCGGCGAGGAGGCCTTCTTCTGCCTGGATTGCAAGGCCTGCACCACGGCTTGCCCCTCCGGCGTCCGGGTGGGCACGATCATGGAATTCTGCCGGCGCCAGGAGCAGTTCTTTCGCCCCCCTTCCCTTCCGGCCGGGATTCTCCGCGACTTCATCCTCAAGCGGATGCTCCCTTCGCCGGCGCTGCTGGAAACCTCCCTCCTCCCCATTCGCCTCTACCAGCGCCTCGGTTTGCAATGGGCGGTCCGTCATCTCGGGATCAAAAGGTTTCTGCCCGGCGTCCTATCCAAGATGGAGGGCCTCCTCCCTGCCCTCGGCCGGCCGCTCCGTCCGGAGATCCCGGAAACCATTCCGGCCGGCGGGGTGAAGCGAGGCCGCGTCGGCTTTTTTCTCGGCTGCGCCATGAGCCTGCTCTTCCCCGAGGTGTCGCGGCAGACGGCCCGGATTCTCTCTCAGCAGGGGTTCGAAGTCGTCACGCCGAAAGAGGTCAAATGCTGTGGGGCGCCGCATCTGGCCGAGGGTGATCGCGAAAGCGCCCGGCGCCTCTCCCTTCTCAACCTCGACCTCTTTTCCGGGTTGGATGCCGACTACATCGTAACCGATTGCGCCGGCTGCGGCTGCACCCTCAAGGAGTACGAGGAGTTGCTGGAAGGACGCGCCGATCGAGAAAAACTCCGTCTTTTCCGCTCGAAGATCCGCGACATCTCCGAATTCCTTGTGGAAGCCGGCATACGGTCCGAAGACCTCCGGCCGGTGCCTCTAAGCGTCACCTATCACGAACCCTGTCACCTCGTTCACGGCCAGGGCCTTTCCGGACCTCCCCGCCAGGTGATCCGCAGCATCCCGGGGGTAGAACTCCGGGAGATGAAGGAATCAAACTGGTGCTGCGGGATGGCGGGTTCTTTCGCCCTGAAGGAGTTGGAGGCCAGCCGCAGGCTTCTCGAACGGAAGCTCGCCCATGTCCGGACGACCGGCGCCGATGCCCTCGTGACGGCCAATCCCGGCTGTCATCTACAGCTCGCCTGGGGCCTCCGGGAGATGGGCATGAAACAGCCCGTCCTGCACATCGTGGAGCTCTTGGGACGGGCTCTCCCGACATGAATGAGGCTCCCGCCACAACCGGCGGCGTTTGCAGACCAGGATTCCCGCTTATCCGTGCGTCGGAAGGATCGATCCGATGAAACCCTCCTCAGGACAAGTTGAAATCAAATTCCGCGAACTGCTTGAGATCATCGCACGGCTGAGGGGACCCGGCGGCTGTCCCTGGGACCGAT
>JAHJQP010000195.1 GCA_018819165.1 Pseudomonadota bacterium | reverse complement strand
TTCTCGTATTCCTCCCTGCTTTTGATATAGGAAATCTTACGCACCCTCTCATGGACCGGATACACCTCTTTCAACTCTTCCTTGTCCTGTTCTCCCATGGTGACCTCCATTTTATTGCTTATTTTTTTACGGGCAAACGGCCGCTGCGGATTATCCAAATCTTCGGCACAGATCCTGACCGTCAAGAGACGTCGCTGATCGTGAACGGCGGTCAATATATGACCAATGGTCATATGACTATGTATCTGCACTATATCAATATTCTCCGGATGTCAAGAATTATTTTCCGACCGAAAAAAGGAACGCCGGGCGGCAATAAATTGCCCGCTTCCGTGTCTGCTTCTCGTGGGAACGGGGACAGATTTGAAATCTGTCCCCGTTCCCACTGTGTTTATTTTGACACAACGGGGCGTGTTGCATCCGGCGATGAATTCCCCGGCAGCCGAACCTCGCTCAGATGGAAGACCTCGAACGGGGAACCCATGAATGACCTGGCGTCGAACTCGCTTTCCAGCAAAAGGAGGACCAGGGTCACGAAGACGGCACCCAAAACGTCACGAAACGCCTTCCGGCAATTCGACGTGATATGCGGCGCTTGACCGGCGCCCGGCAATCGGATATGTACCTCCCGCAATGGAATCTGCATGCAAATTCACGAAATGAAGCTCCCCGACGCTTGCGTCGGGGTATCTTAGCGGTTAATTTGACAGTTATGCTTATTTTGACCTCGACGCAAGCATCGAGGAATTCTTTCGATTAAAAACAACGGCATCAGCGCCGTGCAGTTCGGCCTCCTTACCACCGTCGAGATGATTACGGCAATGCTCGTCTACATCCCCGTCGCCTACCTCGCCGATCGGACGACCAAGAAGCCCTTCGTCCTGATCACCTTCCTCAATTTCACGCTTTTTCCGCTTTTTCTGCTCTTCTCCCACAGCTTCTCGATGATGGTCATCGCCTTCGTCATCCGGGGCCTTAAGGAGTTCGGCGAACCGACGCGCAAAGCGCTCATCATGGACCTGGCGCCGGAAGACCAGAAGGCGGGAATGTTCGGGCTCTACTACTTGATCCGGAACGTGATCGTTTCCGTGGCGGCCTTCGCCGGCGGTTTTCTCTGGCAGCTCTCCCCGGCGGTCAACCTGCTCACGGCCACCGCCTACGGCGTCCTCGGCACAATCTACTTCGCTCTTAGGGGTCGTGACCTGAAGGGATCATGAAAAAAAGACGGGTGGACTTTCCCGCCCCGATCGGATAAAAATCGATCCGGGAAGCGCCCGGCCCGGCGGATGCCGCGGGACGGGGAAAACGGACGGCCCCTGGATCGTCTTCAGTCGAGGAAGGTTTTCATGAAACCTGTCATCGCCATCATCGGCCGGCCGAATGTGGGCAAATCGACCCTCTTCAACCGCCTGGCCGGGGGTGGCAAAGCCATCGTCATCGACGAGCCGGGCGCCACGCGCGACCGCAACTACACGGACTGCACCTGGAACAACCGGCCGTTCACTCTGATCGACACCGGCGGGTTCGAGCCGGCCGCGAAGGTGGAGATCCTTGTCCAGATGCGGGAGCAGACGAAGCTCGCCATCGAGGAGGCGGATATCATCCTCTTTATGATGGACGGCAGAGACGGTCTCACCCCCTCCGACCAGGAGATTGCGCGAATGCTTCGAGTGGTGAAAAAGACGGTTTTCTATACCGTGAACAAGGTAGACGGTCCCCGCCACGAGGCTCTGGTCTCCGAATTCTACCGCCTGGGAATCGAAAAACTTTACCCCATCTCCGCCCAGCACGGCCCGGGCCTCGATGACCTGATGGACGACGTGGCCGACTGCCTTCCGGAGGCCGAACCGGTAAAAGATGGTGAAGGGGACCGCATCCGGATCGCCGTCATCGGGAGGCCAAACGTTGGAAAGTCCTCCCTGATCAATCGGATCCTCGGCTACGAGCGGACGATCGTGAATCCGGTCCCGGGGACGACCCGGGACGCCATCGACACCCCCATCACCCGCGATGGGAAACACTACCTCCTGATCGACACGGCCGGAATCCGCCGGAAGAGCCGGATCAGCCTCACCATGGAGAAATACAGCATTGTTCAGGCCTTAAAAGCGATCGACCGGGCCGACATCGCGCTCATCCTTCTCGACGCCAAGGAGGGGATCAGCGAGCAGGACATAAAGATCGCCGGCCTCGCCATGGAGAAGGGAACGGCCTGCATCCTCGTCGTCAACAAGTGGGACCTGGTCGAAAAGGACAACAGCACCATCGGAACCTATGTCGAAGATATTCGCTATAACTCGAAATTCCTCGAATTTGCCCCCATCATCTTCGTCTCGGCTCTCTCCGGCCAGCGGGTCACAAAGATCTTCGCTCTTATCGAGCG
>JAHJQP010000034.1 GCA_018819165.1 Pseudomonadota bacterium | reverse complement strand
CTGCTTTCCGCGCGATCACCCCGAATGCCAGTCCGATTGCAATATAGCCCAGACAGACCGGCCACGCGGCTTTCATCCCCTCTTTGATGGCGTTTCGCCAGACATGGCGGTTGCGACCGTCATCCGAAATCATGAAATTTTCCTGATCGATATCCACGGCTCGAAGCTTGATCCTCTCCTGAAAAGTCGGTAAAGCCTCAAATCTGGGGTGGCTTTTTACGAAGCAGACCCTAAAATCCGACTGCCTGGCCGTCTTTTCGCGGGTCCGAAGCGGCGCAATAACCTTTCTGCAGACGATAGATGAGCTGTGCGCCGCCGAAGAGAGAGGTCGGCGCATCCGGTGTCAACAGATGCCCCCGGCGCTGCAGTTCCTCCCGGATGGTGGGACAGAAACCCGGCTCCAGCGAGAGACGGGAATCCTGGGCGACATACCAGCGGGGCGCATCCGCCGCCGCTTGCGGGTTCTGCCCGTAGGAAAAGATCCTGATCATCATCTGCAGATGTCCCTGCGCCTGCATGTGGGCGCCCATCACGCCGAAACTCATGAGGGGCGCCCCGTCTTTCATCACGAAACCGGGAATGATGGTGTGGAAAGGCCTTTTCCCTCCGGCGACGCAGTTCGGATGGCCTGCCTCCAGCGTGAAACCTGCGCCCCTGTTCTGCAGGCTGATCCCTGTGCCGGGGATAACGATTCCCGACCCGAACCCTTTGTAATTGGACTGGATGAAGGAGACCATCATCCCGTTGTCATCGGCGGCCGTCAGATAGACGGTGCCGCCGTCCGGGGGGATAACGGGGATCGGCAATGATGCGCGATCCATACTGATGGAGCGGGCGCGCTCTTTCAGGAGCGCTTCATCCAGCAGCGCCGAGGGTTCCAGGGTCATCCAGGCGGGATCGGCGATATGCCGTCCCGCTTCGGCGAATGCCGCCTTCATAGCCTCGATCTGGAGATGGAGACTGTCCGGGGAATCGACCGGGCATGATTCGATATCAAGCTGCTTGAGGATCCCCAGGGCAATGAGAACGGCCAAACCCTGCCCGTTTGGAGGAAGCTCATGGAGGGTGATGCCGCGCCAGGTCTGACAGAGGGTCCGCACCCATTCGGAATGGTGCTCCGCCAGGTCCTCCGCGGCGAGGGCGCCGCCGGTCTGCCGGGCGAACGATACGATCCTCTCTGCCAGCTCCCCCCGATAAAGCGACTCCCCGCCGGTTTCGGCGATCGCCTTGAGGGTGCCGGCGAGACCGGCGGGCCGGAAATGTTCTCCTGGCAGCGGAGCACGACCTCCGGGGAGGAAGGTTTTGGCAAAAGCGGGAAAATCGCGGTAACGATCCGGGGTCATGGACCATTTGTTTGCCGTGATCGGGGAGACGATAAAACCGTCCGCTGCGTATCGGATGGCGGGCTCAAAAAGATCGGCGAAGGGGAGCTTCCCGAACCGTCGGGAGAGGGCGGACCATGCATCCACCGCGCCGGGAACGGTCACCGCATCCCATCCGAACTGCGGCATGCGGCCAAGTCCGGCGAAGCGCTCGGCGGACCAGGCCAGGGGGGAACGGCCGGAGCCGTTCAGACCGTGCAGTTCCTTGCCGTCCCAGACGATGGCGAAGGCGTCGCTGCCGATCCCGTTACTGGTCGGCTCCACTACGGTCAGCGTGATCGCCGCAGCCAGGGCAGCATCGACGGCATTCCCGCTGCGGGCGAGCATCTGCACACCCGCCTGCGCGGCCAGGGGCTGCGAGGCGGCCACCACATTCCTGGCGAAAACAGGCATCCGCTGCGAGGGATAGGGAAAATCCCAGTTCAAATCCATACCCGGCTCTTTTTCCGCCACATCCGTAAGTCCTAAGCTCGCATCTTTTCCGGCGGCCTTCTTTCGGGAACGTAGTCGACCGGGATTTTCCCCTCGTTCCAGGCGGGAGTCACATAGAGATTGCAGTAACAGCTTCCGTACTGGCGGATGTCCGCTTCCCGGTAGGCGCACGGACAGATGAGCGTATACAACTTCACGGTATCTGTCATGGTTTTTCTCTCCTTTTGTTCCTGCAACAATTTCCCAAAAAGTACGTT
>JAHJQP010000194.1 GCA_018819165.1 Pseudomonadota bacterium | reverse complement strand
TGGGCACGAACGGCTGGTACGACACGGAGACGGGAAACACGATCTGCACCCTTCTGCAGACTGATCGGTTCGACATCATCCTGGATGCCGGAAACGGCCTCCACCGGGTAGACCGTCATATCGACGGCGGGAAACCGGTCTTCCTTTTTCTCAGCCACTTCCACGTCGACCACATCGAGGGCCTGCACATCCTGGCGAAATTCCGATTCGCCCAAGGGCTCACCCTCTGCGGCCCCGCGGGGAGCCGCTCCGTCCTGGGAACCTTCCTCAACGCCCCCTTCACGATCCCCCTCGCCTGGCTTTCCTATCCGTCCAGGATTATGGAGCTGCCGGAAGAAGCCGCCGCCCTCCCCTTCTCCGTAGAGGCGCTGCCGCTCCGGCACGCCTCCCTCACCCTGGGCTACCGGATCGCCATAGACGACCGGATCATCAGCTACTGTCCGGACACGGGCTACTGCGAAAATGCCGTGGCGCTCGCCCGGTCGGCGGATCTCCTCATCACGGAGTGCGCTTACAAGAAGGGGCAGTCCTGCGAGGAATGGCCCCACCTAAACCCCGAGACGGCGGCGCGGATCGCCTGCGAGGCGGGCGCCAAAAGGCTCGTCCTCACCCATTTCGACGCGGGGGTCTATCAAACGCTTCCCGAACGGAAGGAGTCGGAGACCGTCGCCGCCGGGATCTTCGCCGCGACGACGGCCGGAATGGACGGGATGGAGATTGATTTTTAGTCGAGCAGGTCCCGGAGTTTGGGCAGCATCCGGTCCATCGCCAGTTTCCCCTCCGCGATCGCCTCATCCGCGCGGTTGAATTCCAGCAGGCCGATATCGGAGAGCTTCGGTTTGACGAGAATGTCGGGCGGGTCCACGGTCAACTGCTGGCGGGTGATCCGGTCCTGCATGATGTACACCGACGTGGCCATCACGTCGAAGATCGAAGGACCTTTTTCGGGCTGTTCCTGGAAGAGGTGCCTGAAGAGAGTGAGGTTCCCCTTTTGCGCCGTCTGATTCAGAAACGCCGCCCACCTGCTCTGCACCTGCGGATTCTCTCCGTTGCGGCCGTTGGGCGGCGGATTGGCCATCCGGCGGAGCCTCGGTTTCCCCATGATGTCCGAGTTCAGATTGACCGCAATGACGATATCGGCGCCCATCGAGCGGCAGAGAGAAACGGGCACGGGGTTCACCAGCCCGCCATCCACAAGCCACTGGCCGTTCCGCCGGTAGGGGGTGAAGATGCCGGGCAACGAGATGCTCGCGCGGATGGCGTCCATGAGCGACCCCTCGCGGAGAAAGACCTCCCGGCCCGTCTTCAGGTCGGTGGCGACGGCCGCAAAAGGGATCGCCAGATCCTCGATGTTCGAGTCCGAGAGGTTCTGGCGGAAGTAGTTCGTCATCCGCTCCCCCTCGATGAGCCCCGACCGGGGGATCATTACGTCCATGAAGCCGATGAGATAGGACCAGGTCAGTTTCCTCGCCCACCGGTCCAACGGATCGAGGAAACCGGATGCCAGGGAACCGGCGACCAAAGCGCCGATGGAGCTCCCGCAGGCTACATCGATCGGGATCTCCGCTTCCTGCAGGCTCCGGATGACGCCGATATGAGACCAGCCCCGGGCGGAACCACTGCCCAGGGCGATGCCGACTTTTTTTGCCATATTTTACCTTTCCGGCCCCCTGCGCATGATGCCCTCGTAAAGAGCAGGCAAAGCGCCAAATCCGGGGGCTTCTCCGCTCCGGCCGCCGCAAAGATCCGGGAATCGGGGGGAGAATAACGGAGACATTATCACATTTCCCGGGATTGTAGGAGAAAATTGTCGCTCATAGCCTGGCGTGGTCAACATACATTTTACCGCCGGACGGGCCACGGCATCATTTGCACATCGGTTGCGCTTGTGATATGCAAATAAAGCGAAGACAGGGACGAAAAAAGATCCTGAGCCCCGGCGAAGACACTATTCAAAGCGCTTGATATGAAATAGGATGATAAGAACAGAACGAGAGAACCGTTCCTGGACAAGAGGAAGACCGGCCAGGAAGAAAACGTTTTTCTGGACCGCCCTCAGCTTTTTGATTCTATCGGGAATCGGCAGCCGGGCGGTTGCGTCCGCCGCGGACATCCGGATCTCCGTCAGCATTTCCCCCCAGGCCTGTTTTGTCGAGCGGGTGGCGGGGGAACGCGCGGCCGTCCATGTCATGATCCCGAAAGGGGCCGGCCCAGAGACCTACGAACCGACGCCGCAGCAGCTCGTAGCCCTTGCCGATTCGCAGATCTACGTTAAGGTCGGCGCGCCTGGTTTTCCTTTTGAAGAAAAGTACCTGCAAACCGTCCTGGGGCGGAACAGGAAGATGACAGTCGTCGACATGTCCGCCGGCATGACTTTTCGGAAAGCGGACCCCCATGTCTGGACTTCACCCTCCGCCGTCCGGATCGCAGCGCAGAACATCTGCCTGGCTCTCGCAACTTACGATCCTTCCCACCGTGACGAATACCGCAGGAACCTGAATGCCTTTCTTCGGGAGATTGACGATCTGGACCGGGATATCCGGCGGGCTCTGGCCGGGGAAAAGGGATACATCTTCATGGTCTACCACCCCGCCTGGGGCTATTTCGCCGACGAATACGGGCTTACGCAACTTGCCATCGAAGAGGAGGGAAAGCCGGTCAGCGCGGCCCACATCCGCAAGATGGTCGATCTGGCCCGGGGAAAAGGGATCCGGGCCGTTCTCGTTCAGAAGGGATTTGACACGAAAAGCGCCCGGGCGATCGCCCGCGACATCGGCGGGGAGGTCGTGGAGACGGATCCCCTGGAGCGGGACTGGTTTTCCGGCATGAGAACGTTCACCACGATCCTTACACAGGTCCTGAGAAAATAGGGAAAGAGGATACCGGTTTTTTTTACGGGAGTCCAGCGATGGAAAACCTGATCGCAATCGAACATCTCACCTATGGTTATGAAGAAAGGCCGGTCCTCGAGGATATCTCCCTCGGCATCGCCCCGCGGGACTTCATCCTCGTCATCGGCCCGAACGGCGGCGGCAAGACGACGCTCCTCAAGCTGATCCTCGGCATCCTGGCGCCCTGGAGCGGAACGATCCGTTTCCACGGTGAAACCGGCGGCCGACTCGGCTACGTCCCCCAGTCCGCCCGCTTCAACCGGACCTTCCCCATCTCTGTCTTCGACATGGTCCTGACCGGCTGCATCCGGGCGGATAACTACCTCAAACGGCATACCCGGGAAGATGAAGAAAAAACCGGGGTCATCCTCGAAAAGCTCGCCCTGTACGGGAAACGCAATGATAACATCACCGACCTCTCCGGCGGACAGCTCCAGCGGGTTCTGATCGCCCGCTCCCTCGTCTCCGAACCGCTCGCCCTCTTCCTCGACGAACCGACGACGGCGATGGACGCCACCTCCCAGACCGACCTCCTCGATCTCCTGACGGAACTCCAGGAGCGGATGAGCATCATGGTCGTCACCCACGATCCAACCCCCTACGCGCAGGCCTACCGCCACATCGCTTGCCTGAACACGCGCCTCTACTTCCACGAGCGGGGAGAACTCGATTCCGCAACGCTGGAGAGGGTCTACGGCTGCCCCGTGGAGATCTTGGGGCACGGCATCCCCCACACTCTGCTCGCCACACACGGAGAGGAGGAGAAACGGCCATGAGCACCATCCTTTCCTACGAATTCATGCAGAACGCGATCCTCGTCGGAATCATGGCAAGCATCGTCTGCGGCGTCATCGGTCCCTTCATCGTGACGAGGCGGATGGTCTTCATCAGCGGCGGCCTCAGCCACACTGCATTCGGCGGCCTCGGGATCGCCTACTGGCTGGGGATCCGCCCCCTGATCGGGGCGACCGCCTTTGTCCTGGCGGCCGCCGTCCTCATCGGCCGCCAGGAGGAGAAGAATATGAGCCGGAACGATCTGTTCATCGGCATACTCTGGGCCGTCGGCGTGGCGATCGGCATCGTCTTCATCCACATGACCCCCGGCTACGCCCCCGACCTGATGACCTTCCTGTTCGGGAACATCCTCACCGTTCCCCGCGCGGATGTCATCATCACCCTGTTCCTCGTCCTGATCGTCAGCGGGGCGGTGATGATTTTTTACAACGGGTTTGTGGCCGTCGCCCTCGACGAGGAGTACGCCCGGGCGAGAAGACTCCCCGTCGCGGCCCTGAAGATGGGGCTCATGATCCTGACGGCGCTCTCCATCGTGACGCTCATCCAGGTCGTGGGGATCCTCCTCGTTATCGCGCTCCTCACCATCCCGGTCGCCGTCGCCTCCGAGCTCTCCATGAATTTCCGGCGGATCATGCTGCTGTCCATCCTCTGCGGCATCCTCATCTGTCTCTCCGGCCTTATGGTCTCTTACTTCATCGAGTTCCCCTCCGGCGCCTCGATCATCCTCATCGGCGGGTTGCTGCTCGGCGCCGTCAAGCTGACAGAGCACCTCCGCGGCCGTCGGCCGGCCGGCCGACCCGAAGGGCCGGGGGGAAGGCGCAAAGAAACATAAGCGGATTTCGCCGATCCGCGTTGAGAAACGACGTGATCAAATGGCCAGATTGAAGATTCTCCTCCGCAACAGAAATTCGATTTTTCTGCTCGCCCTGGGCATGGGGCTGCTTCTTCCCCAGGCGGTTCCGGTGACCCGTCACCTCATCCTTCCCGCACTGGCCCTGGCGATGGCCCTCTCCTCCATGGGAATCGAAAGCGCCGTCTTCCGCCGGCCCCGCTCCGTCCTCTATCCGGCCATGCTGGGCATCGTCATGAGCTACATCATCCTCGGAAACGTCATCATCGGTGCGGCCACCCTCATGATCAGCGACGAGATGATCTGGACCGGGTTCGTCCTGCTGGCAGCGGTGCCGCCGGCCGTCGCCGTGATCCCCTTCTCCGGATTCCTGAAGGGAAACGGCGTCCTTTCCCTGTTCGGCACCGTGGGCGCCTATCTGGGAGGGCTGGCCATCATGCCGCTCATAGCCTTCACTCTGCTCCGATCACAATCGTTCGACCCTTTCAAACTCGTAATGATCACCCTGGAACTGATCGTTCTCCCGCTGGCCGTCTCCCGGTTGTTGCTCCGGAATGGATGGAAGGAACGGATCGCGCCGTACGGGGGAACCGTGACGAACTGGAGTTTTTTCATCGTCCTCTACGCCCTGGTCGGCCTGAACCGCGACATCATCCTCGGCGGGTCAACAACCCTTCTTCCCGTCGCGTCCATCGCGTTCATCTCCATGTTCATCCTCGGCTTCCTCATCGACTGGATCAGCGGCCTGTTTCACATCCCGAGGGAGACCCGGACCAGTCTCGTACTGCTCGGCACCCTTAAGAATCAGGGACTCGCGGGCGGCCTCGCCCTGACGCTTTTCAGCCCGGAAGCGGCCCTCCCCGCGGCAGTGACCACCATGACCATGATCGTTTACATCATCTGGCTGGATTTCAAGAAACGGTGGGATTGAAAAAGGTTTTTCTGGAAAGGCGGCGGGAGCGGTGGTAGAATCACGTCAAAACCGGCAAAGAAAGGAGACGAAGCGATGATAACTTTACCCGAACTGCCCTATGCCAAAGACGCCCTGACGCCCGTGATCAGCGCCAACACCCTGGAGTTCCATTACGGCAAGCACCACAGGGCCTATGTGGAAAACCTGGGCAAACTGATCGCGGGGACGGATCTGGCCGACGAGGACCTGAAGACCATCATCAAAAAAGCCGGCGGCGATCCGGCCAAAGCGGGGATCTTCAACAACGCCGCCCAGGTCTGGAACCACTCCTTCTACTGGAAGTGCCTGAAGGCGGGCGGCGGCGGGGCGCCGACCGGCGCCGTCGCCGAGAAGATCGCGGCCGCATGGGGAAGCTATGAAAAATTCGCGGAAGATCTGAAGAACGCCGGCGTCACGCAGTTTGGCAGCGGCTGGGCGTGGCTCGTCCTCGACGGCGGTCAGCTGAAGATCGTGAAAACCGCCAATGCAGACACCCCCATCGCCCAGGGAGCGAAACCGCTTCTGACCATCGACGTCTGGGAACACGCCTACTACCTCGATTACCAGAACCGCCGGCCCGATTACCTAACGGCGGTTATCGGCAAACTGATCGACTGGGATTTCGTCAACGCCAACCTCGGCTGACCGTTTCCAAGGTCCAAGTGGGCGGAGGGATCATCTCTTCGCCCTTCTGTCCCATGCGCCGGCAGCCGATTTTTTCACAGGGAGGTTTTCTCATGAAATGCAACGTCGGCAGAACGGACCGCATCATCCGGGTCATCATCGGCCTGACCATCATCTGGGCGGGTTTTTACTACGAGAACTGGTGGGGCGCAATCGGCATCGTTTTTCTTGTCACCGCGGTCATCGGTTACTGCCCGTCCTACACCCCCTTCAAGTTTTCCACCTGCAGGAAGGACGATTAGAGGAAGGGGAGATGCGCGGAGATCCTGGAAAAGATTACAACCGGGGACACCGGGAGCGCCTGAGAAAGAAATTCATGACCGCAGGAATGGATGCCCTCCATGACCACGAAGTCTTGGAACTTATTCTGACCTATGTTGTCCGGCAGCAGGATGTAAAAGACCGGGCGAAAGAACTCCTCCGGGAGTTCGGCACCCTCAAGGAGATCGTGGACGCAGAGATCGAAGACCTGGAGAAAGTTCCGGGCATCGGCAAAAATTCCGCGATTCTTCTGAAGCTCGTCAAGGAGGTCGCCGCGCTCTACCTCAAGCAGAAGGCAAAGGAGAAGAGGCAGGTCTCCTGCACGACCGAGCTCCTCGATTTCTGCCGGACAGTCATGGGCGCAAAGAAGGACGAGGAGTTCTGCGTCATCTACCTCGACGCCCAGAACCAGATCATCGAGTTCGAAACCATCCAGAAGGGAATCGTCAACCAGGCCGTAGTCTACCCGCGGCAGGTCCTGGAAAGCGCCCTTAAGAAAAAGGCCTCGGCTATCATCCTTGCCCACAACCACCCTTCCGGCCACGTCCGCCCTTCCGAGGCCGACATCCGCCTTACGAAGACAATCCAGGAGACGGCGAAGGTGCTGGACATCCTCGTCCACGATCATATTATCATCGGTGAAAACCGCTTTTTCAGCTTCCGTGAAGAGGGGTTGATGCCCTGAACTTAAACGACGCCGGGATGAAGATTGCCGCAAAGACGGCGCAGGCCGGAGGAGGTCTGTACGGAAAAAGGGGGTCAGCGGCGACCCTAGATCTATTTACCGTGTGATGCGTTGCGGGTTGTTCGGAAATTTCTCTGGAACAGCCGGAAGGTCTACTTTTTCCTGTCGACCTTCTCCTTGAGTTCCTTTCCGACCTTGAAGAAGGGCAGCCTTTTGGGAAAAACCTTGATGCTCTTGCCGGTCTTGGGGTTTCTTCCCGTGTAGGCGTCATATTTCCGGACGACGAAGCTTCCGAACCCCCTGATTTCGATCCGGCCGCTTTTTCTCAGTTCATCGGTAAACCCCTTGAAGATCAGATTTACCACATCAATTGCCTTTTTTTCCGTCAGGTTTTCTTTTCGACTTAACGCTTCAATGAGTCCAGATTTGTTCATGACCTCCTCCTAATGATGGCTTCTCACTTTCACTTCCCGTGAAGCAGGCAAATCCACGGTCGGTTCAAATAACGTAATAATATACCTTTATTTTCGGCGACTATTATTTATTTTCAAATGAATGTCAAGACAATTTTTTTCCGGCTTCCGATTGCTCGCCAGGACAAGGAGACGGTCCACTTCCTTCGGGGTCAGCAGGCGCAAGGTCCCCTCGCGGAGGGAACCGAGGGCGATATCCGCCACGGCGACACGGACCAGGCGGACGACAGGATGGCCGATGGACTCGAAAGCCCTTCTGATCACACGATTTCTGCCATCTGTAATGGTGATCCTGAGCCAGGAGCTTCCCCGATTCGTCTTTTCAAGAAGAACGCCGGCCGGAGAAAATCTCCCGTCGGCCAGATCGATCCCTTTTCCCAGGGCCTGAAGCTCCCCCTTGAGGAGACGCCCCTTCACCTTGACGCGATAGGTCTTCGGAATCCGGTAACGGGGGTGTTGGAGACGCTGGGAAAACTCTCCGTCGTTGGTGAGGATCAGGAGCCCTTCCGAATCGTAGTCCAGCCGTCCGACGGGAAACACGCGCTCCGTGACCCCGCTGAGCAGATCCGCAACGACGGGTCTCCCCTGCGGATCGCTCAGGGTCGTCACAACCCCCCGCGGCTTGTGTAGGAGAAGGTAGATCCGTTCCCTCTCACAGGAGATGAGTCTGCCGTCCACACGGATCTCGTCTTTTTCCGGATCCGCCTTCGTTCCGGGTTCGGTCGCCACGGCGCGGTTGACGCTGATCCGGCCCTCGGCAATCATTTTTTCCGCCGCACGGCGGGATGAAACGCCGGCCTGCGAAAGGATCTTCTGCAACCGCTCTTCCATAGCCCTATTCCTGCTGCTCCCTGAAAAAATCCCAAGCTGTCACTCCTGCAGATCCTTCAATTCCCTTAACGTCGGCAATTCGGAAAGATCCCGCAGGTTGAAGACCTCAAGAAATTTCCTGGTGGTTCCGTAGATGATGGGTTTGCCGGGAACGTCTTTCCTTCCCACGATCCGCACGAGTTTCTTCTCCAACAGACCCTTCAGGGCGCCGCTCACATCCACGCCGCGTATCCGGTCTATCTCGGCCTTCACGAGAGGCTGGCGGTACGCAACCACAGCCAGGGTCTCCAGCGCAGCCTGAGAAAGCATCGCCGGCCGGCCGGTCATCAATTTCCGGATCCAGGGGGCAAGATCCGCTCTGGTCCGGAACTGGAAGCCGCCGGCGATCTCCCGGAGGCAGACCCCGCCCCCCCGCTGCTCGTACTCCCGCACCAGTTCCCCGAAAAGTAACACGATCTCTTTTTTGTCCGTGCCAGGCAGTATCTCCACAACCCTCTCGGCCGTAAGAGGCGTTTCCGATGCGAAGATGAGCGCCTCGATGATTGCGACTTTTTCCTCCATCACCGTCATTCCTCCACGGCCAGGAACAGCCTTATCGCACCGAAGGGTCCCGACTGGTAGGCCCTGATCATCCGGAGCTTCATGAGCTCCAGGATCGCGAGAAAGGTGTAGATGATCCGCCGCCGGTCGGTCCGGTCGCCAATCAGTTCGACAAAGGTCATCTGTTGTTTCTCCGACAGCATCTCCATGATCTCGTTGATCCGGTCGATCAGTGACATCTTCTCCGCGTCGATCTCCAGCTCCTCCGGCCGGTCGAAACCGGCGATGATCCGGCGGAAGGCCGCTACGAGTTCAAATACGCCGACCTCTATCATCGCCTCTCCCTCTTCTTCCGCTGCGGACGGCGCCTCCCCGGGCGCGCCCCGCGTGAACACATCCCGCTCGAGGAGGGGACGGTTCTCCAGGCGGAGAGCCGCTTCCTTGAATATCTGATATTCCAGGAGCTGCTGAACCAGTTCCGCACGGGGGTCCTCCCCTTCCTCCTCTTCGCCCTCACTCTCGTCCGGCGGCAGGAGCAGCTTCGACTTGATGTGGATGAGCGTCGAGGCCAGCACCAGATATTCCCCGGCGAGATCCAGATTGAGAGAGCGCATCATCTCGAGGTATGCCAGATATTGCTCGGTGATCAGGGCAATGGGAATATTGTAGATGTTGATCTCGTTCTTCCTGATGAGATAGAGCAGAAGATCGAGAGGACCTTCAAAGATGTCTAACTTGATCTCATAACTCATGGCATATTTTCATCGCTTCCCGCACTTCGAAGAGCGTTGCCTCCGCGATCCGGGCAGCTCGGACATTTCCGTCCTCGATGATCGCCCGGACCTCTTCGGGATGGCGAAGGTAATGCTCCCGGCGTTCGTGGATCGGCCTCATGCCGTCCGCAATCGCCTCGGCCAGGCGTCTCTTGCACTCGATACAGCCGATGGCAGCGCTCCGGCAGGCGGGGGGGATCTCCGCAACGGTCTCCCCCGTCGAGTAGAGCTGATGAAACGTGAAGACGTTGCAGAGTTCCGGCCGGCCGGGATCTCTCTTGCGCTGGCGCTGGGGATCGGTGAACATCGCCGCGACCTTTTTTTTCAGGACGTCTCCCCGGTCGCTCATGAATATCGAATTATCGTAGGATTTGCTCATTTTTCTTCCGTCGATCCCCAGGAGTTTCGGCACTTCCGTAAGGAGCGGCTCGGGGATGGGGAAGATCTCGCCGTAGAGAAAATTGAAACGGCGGGCGATCTCCCTCGTCAGTTCCACGTGGGGAAGCTGATCGACGCCTACCGGGACGCCATAGGCCTTGTACATGATGATGTCCGCCGCCTGGAGGACGGGATAGCCGAGAAAACCAAACGTCGAGAGGTCCTTCCCGGCAAGCTCCTCTTTCATCTCCTTGTAGGTCGGATTCCTCTCCAGCCATGCTAAGGGGATAATCATGGAGAGCAGGAGGAAGAGTTCCGCATGTTCCCGTATATTCGACTGGATGAAGAGGGTGCTTTTTACCGGATCCAGACCGGCGCTAAGCCAGTCGATCATCATGTCGATGGTGTTCGCCCTGATATCGTCCGTGGTCGCGTAGTCACTCGTGAGCGCATGCCAGTCGGCGACAAAGTAGAAGCAGTCGTAATCGCCATGATTCTGAAGGGCGATCCAGTTCGAAAGCGCGCCATGGAGATTGCCTAAATGGAGCTTCCCCGTGGGTCTCATCCCGCTTAAAATCCGTTTTCTGGTCAAATAATACCTCCTGTAGGCGCTCTTTCCCGCCATTTCCGTGCCGGTCTGACGCCCTATAACAGAAACTGCAGGGGGTGTCAACGGGACGGGCGCGGCCGCTGAACCGATCGCAACGGGCTGAAAAAAGTACGGCCCCTGCCAATAGACAAAGGCCCCCATGAGCCGACCATGGAGGCCTTTTCGTTCGGTCTTTTCAATCACGCCGCTATTTTGCCTTGTTTACCGAGTCAGCCAGAACCTTGCCCGCCTTGAATTTGACGACCTTCTTGGCTGCGATCTTGATGGTCTTTCCGGTCTGCGGATTCCGTCCTTCCCTGGCCTTCCTCTTCACCACGGAAAACGTTCCAAATCCCACCAGTCCGAGCTTGCCGCTCTTCTTGAGCTCTTTGGGCACGGCTGCGGTATAGGCTTCCAGCGCCTTAGCCGCTGCTGCCTTCGTAACCCCTGCCCCCTCCGCCATCACTGCAATCAATTCTGCCTTCGTCATTCCTTCATGTCCCCCTTTCATCAATAGTTTTAATGGAACAAAACACCGTCGCCACCCCAGGGTGGTCGAATCACTATCGGGTCATCCCCGGCCGACGGGACAGACACCGCGACCATCGTCATTCTCGGGGAATCCTTCGGAATATGGGATATTGCGAATAAAAGCGGCTGTAACTGGAGACGATTCATACGATTTCACGTGTTCCGGATCGTTAAAGATTTTAAAACAACCTGTTCACGACGTTGACTTGGAGCTACCACTAACACAAAGAAAAATAACAATCAAGAAAAAATTGTAATCTTTTTAACGAGGATGAAAGATCAAGAAACGGCAGCTCAGAAAGGACGGCGGTTTGACAATCTCCGGGCTTTGTGTTACTTAATTATACGGCAACACAGAAGGTGCGAGGTTCAGCCAAATGGCAGAAAAGGGAAAGGACATCAGGGCGAAGATTGCGGGATGGTTCGGATTGTCTCGCCCGCCTTTTCACACCGTCGGGATTCTCCCGTTTCTTCTCGGGACATTCCTGGCCTGGCGCCTGGATCATGCCTTCAATATCCCCATCTTTGTTCTCGGCGTCTTGGGTGTCGTGCTGGTCATGCTCTCCACCTACCATGCCGGAGAATATTTCGACTACGAGGAGGATGAGCTGTCCAAACGTTTTTTTCGGAGCCGTTTTGCAGGGGGATCGGGTGTGATCCCGGACAGGATACTCCCCCGTTCCGTCCCCCTCTGGACAAGCATCATCGCCATCGCACTGGCCGGGATCATCGGCCTCATCCTGCAATTCGGCCTGAAAACCGGCCCGCTGACGCTTCTGTTGGGTTGTCTCGGCGCCCTGCCGGGTTTCTTCTACTCCACACGGCCCGTCCGTCTGGTCGATAAGGGATACGGCGAATTCTTCATCGGTTTCTGCTACGGCTGGCTGCCTGTCGCCTCCGCCTTTTACATCCAGCGCGGGTATATCGCACCAGTCATCCACTGGATGGCCCTGCCCATTGGCCTGTCCATCTTCAACGTCATCCTGCTCAACGAGTTTCACGATCATTCCGCCGATCTGGCCTTCGGTAAGACAAACCTGCTGGTCCGGCTGGGAAAGGCAAAAGGGATGGCCACCTATGTTGTTGCCGCCATCCTCTCCTGGTTCTGCATGTATTCTTCGCTCAGCGTGGGGATTCCGCGAAAGGCACTTTACATCTACCTCCCCGTGATGTTCCTGTCGGCGGGCATCTCGCTCATGCTGGCCAGAAAAGAATACGAAAATCCCCTCGTTCTGGAGATTCTCTGCGGGCTCACCATCGCCGTGAATCTCGGGACAACGACCTCCTATATCCTGGCTTTTCTCTGACATGGGTTGTCAAGGCATAAACGGAAATGGTTCAAGATCATCTAAAACGCCGGATAAAGCCCTTCTTCCGGCCGCCCTCCCTCCTGCTGAGACAGCTCGGAAGCGTCCTTTTGATGGCCTGGCTCAACGGCTGGCGCGAGTTTCCCCGCTGGCTTCTCCGTGATGCCCTTCCATCGATTCCCGTCGCCAACGGCGCCCGCGGGATGGGGTGCATCGGATATCCGGGTCACCCCGTCTGGGAGGTCACCGCCGGCTGCAATCTCGGCTGCATCCACTGCCATGCGGCCAGCGGTAAACCGGATCCGCATGAACTCTCCACCGAAGAGGGCAAGCGGCTGATCGAGCAGATCGCCGAGATAGACGCCTTCCGCACCCTGGTCTATACCGGCGGCGAACCGCTGGTGAGGCCGGATATCTTCGCGCTCCTCCGGCACTCGCAGGAGATCGGTTTCGCCAATATCATCGCCACCAACGGCATCCTGATCGATGACGGCATGGCCCTCAAGCTCAAGGAACACGGGGTGGTCTGCAATGCGATCAGCCTCGACGCCGCCGATCCGGAGATCCACAACTGGGTCCGAAACTCCCCGCGCGCCTTCGATCTCGCGATGCGGGGCATCGAGGCCACAAAAAAGGCCGGGCTGCTCCTCCAGATCAACACGACGGCCATGGAATACAACATGCCCGCCCTCGACGCCCTGATCGATTTTGTCGACCGGCAGGGAGCGGCCATCATGCTCATGTACCAGCTCGTCGCCGTCGGGCGCGGGGAAAAGATCAAAAATGCGACACTGAAGAAAACGGCCAACCGGGATTTGAGCCATCTCATCGCTGCAAAACAGAAACGGACAAAGACAATCATCGAGCCCGTCGCCGGTCCGCAGTACTGGCCCTATCTCCTGGAAAAGGACGGGCGTCCGGGAAAGATAATGCACGGGCTGGCGAAACAGGTGTTCCATGGCTGCGCCGCGGGGCGGGGTTTCGTCTACATCAAGGCCAACGGCGATGTCTGGCCCTGCCCCTTTGTCGAGGTGAAGGCGGGAAACGTCCGGGAGAATTCCTTCCGGGAGATCTATGAGGAATCACCCGTCTTCCGGAACCTCCGCAACCGGGAGAAGACCCTGAAGGGAATCTGCGGGGAGTGCGAATACCGGACGATCTGCGGCGGCTGCCGGGGAAGGGCCTTCGCCTACAGCGGCGACTACCTGGCGGAGGACCCCCGCTGCTTCATCCGGGAAAGCCGGAAAGGCGAAATCTGATACTCTCGAAGCAAACCGGGGAGGGATGAAGATCGAGCGCCGCAGGAGCCTGCCCCTGCGAAAGCAGGGGGACTTTTTTACGAAGTTCTCAAGGTCTGACGGCGGTGGCAGGCTGCCGGCCGTCCGGCCTCTTCTTCACGAGGAAATAGAGTTCCCCTTTCTCCTTCAGGCTTCCCGCGAGCATCTCCGCCTCGCCACCACTCCCGCAGAAGAGATCGACGCGTCCCGCCCCCTTGATCATACCGCCCACGTCCTGGCTGACGACGAAACGGGAAAAGGGGATCCAGGACTCGACGTTTCCTTCCTTGTCCAGGATCGGTTTCCGCGCCCGAATGAACGCGAGCGCCCCCTTTGGAAAGACATCGGGATCGGTGGCGATCGAGCGTCCCGGCGTCAGGATCTCTTCGATTGCGCCGACGGGACCCTCCTTGACGATTCGGAAAAAAATGAAACTCTCGTTGTGTACAAGGATCTCCGACAGCTCCTCCGGGTGCTCTTTGAGGTATTTTTTGATCTCCTTATAGGAATTTTCCTGGGGAGTGATTTTCCCCATCTTCAGAAGATAAGGACTGACGCTCTGAAAAGGACGGCCGTTCTTTAACGCATAGCCGATCTGGAGGAGCTTGCCGTCCGTCAGTTCGAGCTTGCCGGAACCCTGGGT
>JAHJQP010000033.1 GCA_018819165.1 Pseudomonadota bacterium | reverse complement strand
TTACCCACAACCGCGTCCGGCCGTGCTATTAAAGGGCTGCCAGACGCGGATGTGGATAACTCCAGAGAAGATTTGAATCTACGATTAGACGACATTATTATGCCTCAAATGATTTTTGCCCCACCTTTTGAACGATACTGAATTATTAGACTTCAGCCGGAGGGTTTCACAGAAAGCATCCCGACAGACGCGGACGGGAGAGGCGCCGGGCAGCCGCGGCCTTTTTTATGGCGGCGGGACACTCCGCCAAGAGGCACCGCGCCGGCCTTCGTTGCAGGGCGTACACTGTTTTCGATCTCAATCATGAAAGGCCAAAGGAGGGGGAAAATGAAAATCGAGGTCATTCGTTCTGCTTTTGCTTGGTGTGCGGTCATCAACCTGGGGCTGCTGCTGTTGTGGTTCCTGGTTTTCGCTCTGGCTCACGACCGGGTCTATCGGCTTCACAGCCGATGGTTTCATATACCGGTCGATCGGTTTGATGCGATGCACTATGCGGGGATGGCGCTGTTCAAAATCGGCCTATTCCTGTTCAATCTGGCACCCTATTTTGCCCTGCGCATCATCGGCTGAGTGTGCGGCTTTCAACGAAGTGAACGGCGTGGGGGCAGGGGAGAGGAGGGGGAATGGAATTCAAGGAAATTATTTACAATAAAAGAGACGGGATCGCCACGATCACGATCAACCGGCCGGAGAAGTACAACGCGTGTACGCCGGTGACGATCTACGAGCTCTCGCAGGCCTTCACCGATGCGTGGGTCGATACGGGCGTGGGGGTGGTCGTGCTCACAGGCGCAGGGGACAAGGCGTTTTGCACCGGCGGTGACCAGACGATCCGCGACAAAGGCGGCTACGGCGGAACTGTCGCCGCCCTGCCGCTCGAGGTGGGCTGGCAGCAGGTGTCGCTGCTGATCCGCACGATTCCCAAACCGGTCATTGCCCGGGTCAACGGATTCGCGATCGGCGGGGGGCACGTGTTCCAAGTGGTGTGCGACCTCTCCATCGCCTCCGAGACTGCCCAGTTCGGCCAGGCGGGACCCCGGGTGGGGAGCTTCGACCCCGGCTACGGCACGGGGGATCTCGCGCGTGCCGTGGGGATGAAGAAGGCTAAAGAGATCTGGTACCTGTGCCGGCGTTACACCGCGAGGCAGGCGCTGGAGATGGGCCTCGTCAATGCGGTCGTGCCCCCGGACAAACTCGACGAAGAGGTCGAGAAATGGTGCCGGGAGCTGCTGGAGAAGAGCCCCACCGCTCTGAAGATGCTCAAGTATGCGTTCCACGGCGAGACGGATGGTGTGGTGGGGATCACCAATCTGGGGGTGGGCGGGCTCGGCATGTACTACGAGACGGACGAATCGCTCGAAGGCAAGACCGCCTTCATAGAGAAGAGAAAACCGGACTTCTCCAAATTCCGGGGAAGGTGAGGCGCTCCGGACCAAGGAACCCATGAATGGAGGCAGATCCATGAAGAAAATTGGCGTCGTAGGCGCGGGCACGATGGGCTCTCAGATCGGGCTCGTTTTTGCGGATGGCGGTTTAGAAACCTCTCTGTACGACCTTACGAACGAACGCCTCGACTGGGGCGTAAAGAACATTGAGAGTCTACTGGAGAGGCAGGTTGCCAGGGGAAAACGGAACGCGGATGGTCGACAGGCCACGCTGGCAAGGATCCGGACCACCTCGTCGCTCCTGGACTTGGCCGACGCGGACCTCGTCGTCGAGTCGGTGTTCGAAGACATGAAAACCAAGCGGGAGGTGTTCGGGGAACTGGATCGCGTCTGTGCGCCTCACACGATCCTCGCGACCAACACGTCCACGCTCAGCGTGAGCGAGATCGCAGCGGCCACGAGTCGCCCGGCCCGGTGCATCGGGACCCACTTTCTGATACCCGCTGCCCTGACCCCCCTCGTGGAGGTGAGCCGCGGACTCGAGACTTCGGATGAGACCCACGACGCTGTTGTGGAGGTGCTCAAGGCCTGCGGGAAGGACACCGTGACGTTCGCCGATGCGCCGGCGTTCGTCATCAATCGCCTCTACATTCCGCTCCTGAACGAAGCGTTCTTGCTGCTGCAGGAGGGGGTCGGCACGGCCGAGGAGATCGACAAAGCGTGTGAGCGCGGCCTCGGGTTCCCTGTCGGTCCCTTCAAGGCGTCCGACGCCTCGGGCCTCGACGTTGTCTACCTGTGCATCAAGAGCTTGCAGGAGCAACTGGGCGACAAGTACCGGCCCGCCCCTCTACTGACCAAGCTGGTGAAGGCCGGGCGTCTGGGAAGAAAGACCGGCAAAGGGGTGTATGACTACATGAAGGTCTCCAGCCGCGGGACGCCCAGCGAACAGGCGAAGGTCAGGAGGAAGTAGGGGGCCGTGATGGTGATCCAGATCTCTATCCGGTTTGCCGGGACATGCCGCTGGGTCATTTTCTCTTGGAATTTCCGGTCATCGTTTTTTAACAACATTCATTTTACGAGGAGGGAATATATGAAAAAGCTGATGGTTGCCGTCGCCCTGCTGATGATTGCCACGCCCGCGTTTGCCAAGAAGGCCTGTGAAGAACTCAAAGCGGAGATTGACGCCAAAATTCAGGCGAAGGGTGTGAAGGCCTATACCCTGGAGATTGTTCCCAACGAACAGGCCAAGGACGGGAAGGTCGTCGGAAGCTGCGACGGGGGAACGAAGAAGATCCTCTACACGCGAGGGGAATGATCTCTTTGCGGCGGTTCTTCCCGCAATGGCGCCTGCAGCGGATTCAGGCCGGCTTGTCGGCCAGGATCCAGAACCGGAACCGGCGGCTTCTTCTGATGGCGGGGGAGAGGCCGTGCGCCTGGTGGGCCGATCCGATCGCTTCCGGTGTCCAAAAGCCGGCCCCGCGTGGGCAGTCTCAGCAATTCTTTCAGATCGTCGGCATGCGGCGGCCCCAGGAGGCGATCGTAGGCGAAGGCGATGAGGTCGAAGTGCCGGTTTCGCAGATCCTTCAACAAGGGGTCCTCCTCTTTTTTCCCCTCCAATGGTTGCGCTAAAATACTACCAATAGACAATGGATGCATGATCGATTTGTTCGATCGGGGATTCCGTCGGGAGGGTCTCCGTCCAAGAAAAACGGTTTGCATTTGTGTTGCAAATGTGGGACAATAAAGCTATGAAAACTTCAGCAGTCCATGCCCGCATTGAACCACAAACAAAGAAAAAGGCGGAAGAGATCCTTCGGAGCCTTGGCCTTACTCCCACGGAGGCCATCCGCATCTTCTACAAGCAAATATCACTCCGTGGCGGGTTGCCTTTCCCGATTGCTATTCCGAACGAGCTTACGGCTTCGATCCTGGAGAAGAGCCGTCGCGGTGAAGACGTTCAGGAATTTGAGTCGTTAGAGGCAATGTTCAATAGCTGGAAGAAATGAAGAAAGTCTCGCAGACCAAGCAATTCTCCCGGGATGTCAACCGCATGCGGAAACGAGGGAAGGACTTGGAAAAGCTGCGGGAGATTGTCAAGCTTCTGGCCGAGGGTACCCCGCTTCCAGCGAATCATAGAGATCATTCACTAATAGGACCGTGGCAGTCGTCACGTGACTGTCATATTGAGGCCGACTGGATACTGATTTACACGGCAGATAAGGATTCGCTCCGCCTTGAACGTACCGGTACACACAGCGACCTTTTCAAGAAATGACATCGTCCAATAAGGCGCTGCTGCGAATCCGCAAAATACGCGGCTCGCAGAGCTTGGCGATGGCAAATGAGGAGGACTTCATGACCCTGGGAGGTTTTACAGCAATAGCTACAATTGTTAAGGCTCGCATCTCTGGGGGGCTTAACGACAAAGGGGAACAATATATTGATGCAGACATGGAGTTAGAAGGTAAACTCTTGGTATTTCACTATGGATCGTTAAAGGACACCTTACGCCAAAAGACTAAAGCTGAAGTTATCCAGATAGAATTTGAGGAATATCCACAAGAGAATTATTACGGAGATGATCAAACAAAATATGCGTGAATTTATGGTAATTATTACTCATGATTAAAAAAGTGGTTCGAAAAAGCAGTCTTCAAGACCTCCAGTCTCCGAAGCAGGATCTCGCTTACTGGATGAGCCGTCCGGCGGAAGAACGCGTAGCAGCCGTAGATTTTCTGCGAAGACAATATTATGGAAATTCAAAAAAACTTCGAAGAGTTGTTCAAGTTATTCAACGAGCGTAATATTGAATATATCATTGTGGGGGCTTATGCCCTTGCATTTCATGGCGTCCCGCGTTTTACAGGTGATATCGACCCAGACGCTTGACCCCCAGGGAGCAGGCGAAGGTCAGGAGGAAGTAGAGGGCCGTGATGGTGATCCAGACCTCGAAGGTGAGATAGGTGGCCGACATGAGCTCCAGCCCCTGAAAGGTCATCTCCGGTATGGAGATGACCGAGACGATGGCGGAGTCCTTGATCGTCGAGATAAGCTGGCCCGCCCCCGGGTGATCTTGATGTTCACGAAGGGCATGGTTTCCTCCTTCAATTATTGGTGTTTTTTGAGGCGGAGAAATTCAGCGAAGGTTTCGCGTTCGGGAACGCTTACCTTCCGGGTGCTCAAGTCCTCCGGGATGGGGAGGCGGCCCAGAGTCTTGCAGGCTGCAACAGCCGTATGGATGTGAAGGGGAGGTGTGTCGCCGGGGATATGGTTCAGATAGATGGCGCAGCGTCCATCTCTTCCCATGGCATTGATGTAGTGCCGGATCCTGTCGATGATGGTTTCGGGCGGCCCGTTTCTCAGCAAAACGGCGTCCACCCCGGCGGTGATATGGGCGTTTTGACTCTGGGCAAACCGCTTGATTCGTTCAGGGCCCAGTTTATGCAAATCCGGATCGAGAACACTTAGAAAACCCGGAGAGGCTTTGAGTTTTTGACTCATGAACCGTTCCGGATCCCGGGATTTTGCATCTCCCCAGTTACCCCGGGTGACCAGTTTCCCACCTACGGTTTTTTGCAGACGTTCCGTGTAAGGGATCACGAATTCGTCCATCATGTCCAGGGTGATCAACGGCGGGGAGGCCCAGGCATCGTTTCCGTCGGCAAGCAGGCCGGGGTTGCCCGATTCGCTTCGCATGGCTCCGATGAAAGGGGCGATGACCCGGTCGCAGAGAAATTCGAGAAGCCTATGGGCAAAATCAGGATCGGTGAGCATGTCCATGGCGAAATTTTCGTAACCTCTCACATTGACTGCAAGGCTGAAGGGTGCGCAAAAGTAAATCTTTGCTGGCTTTCCGGTCATCTTTATGTAATGTTTGTTAACCTGATGCACCCACGGCATTCGGCCCGATCGAAAAGGATCGGGTATCCGGATGCGCCCGAGGTCCGAAGGTTCCTTGATCAGCGGATCGGTCCGCACGACATCGGGTATCCCCTCCTCGGGGAAAAGGATTTTTTGGCCCATGGCTTCGGCCTCGATATTGTAGACATCCCAGGTGTTGTTCGGGGCGTCGAATCCGTAGTATTCGCTGACGAGCAACTGGGTTCGCGTAAAGGCGAGCGGGTCCGTGAAAAAGCGGGGGCAGGGTATTCCGGCCAATCTGGCGGAATGATCGTTGCACTGAGCAGCAATCAAAATGTGGCGGGTTTGGCTGGATTCGGGCATGGGGGTTTCCTCCTGATGCGGACAATTTCGTTTTTCCGGGTCGGCTCGTCTTGCACCCGGGCAAAAGCATTCTTGGTAACCCTTTTTCCAGGGAAAGGAAAGGTCGATGAAACTCTCCAGAGACGAAATTGTAAAAGCCATGACGGACTGGGAAATCAAGTGGAACGACCACGACATCGATGGCGTAATAAAACTCTTCCATGACAATGTCCTTTTTGAGCACTGGCATGGCGCAAGGGTCAGCGGAAAAAAAGCGCTTTACGACGCCTGGGCCCCATGGTTCGCTGCCCACGGGGGGTTTCGATTCATCACGGAAGATCTCTTCGTAGACGAAACCGCCCAGAAGGTCCTGTACCGGTGGACTTTCGAGTGGCCCTCCCTCGAAAAAGGGTGCGAGGGGAGACCTGAAAAAAGGCGCGGCGTGGATGTAATCCTCTTTCAGGATGGAAAGATCATCGAAAAGCTGACCTATTCCAAGACGACCCTGGAAATCGACGGCCAAAGGATCCGCCTTGGGCCTCCATCACGATAGAAATGCGGCCCACCACCCAGCCGTGCCACAATGGACATTATTCGATTTTCCAACGGCACTGGTTTTCGTTCAATATTTCGGTGTGAGATCCTTGCCACCCATGTTTTGGGGCGTTTAAATCTCAGCTTTTAACCGATTTCCAACTGTGACGCTCGGAATTCAGAATGCCCTCATCGGATTTTTGGTCCATCGCGGGCAACATTGCCGAAACTTTCCCCTCGGAATCCGGGAATACCTGCTTGTCTCCGGGAGCTATGCCCAGAGCCGTTTTCAGACGCTCAAAAAATCGACCCATATCTGCCTCCTTTTCTCAATGGTTTATCAACATGACGGTATTTGAAAAAAACCGTCCTCTCTTGAATCGGGGTCTGGCAGGTTCCGGGAGGGGAGTCACATCAGAAGGATCCTGGCACAGACGGTTCCGGGCTTTTCCCGGATTCCTTTATTTTATCTACGCATACAGTTAGAGCGCGGAAAACCCGATATTGCATCTCCCGGTCCGGCCGGCACCCCATAACCTCTTTGTAGAGTTCCATGGCCTCGGCCCATCGCTTCATGGACATGAGACAATCGGCGATTTCCATGCAGCAGTGCCGCCTCACGGCCGGGTTCCGGTTTATGGAGGATTGAAATTTTTCCATTGCCCCTTTGCGATCACCAAGAAATTTCAGCCGCCGGCCAAGATAATAGAGGGTATCCAGGCCGCAGGTGGTATTTTCGTACTGCTCTGTTCCGGGAATGACGACGAATACCGCAGGAATTCCAAGCAGGGGATGGGTGATATCGATGACCAGCGGTTCGAAACCGATCCGGTTCAGGGCCTTTGTGCAGTTTTTGATTTCCTCCAGCATGTCTTTCGAGGATACATCCGGAAGGGATTGAATGGGCACGGGCTCGCGTTTGTCGAACAGGTAGTGGGATTCCCTCCAGTGACTGAACTTGGGGAGGATGCCTCCGGCATAGTAGTCCTGCCTGAAGTCATCCACGGCCATCTGCTGGATTTCGGTGAGAACCCGAATCAGCGCCTTTTCCGGGTGCGTGGCGGTGCCGGCGCAAAAGACGACCTCGCTGTTGGGAAATGTCGAAGGATCGAAGGCGATGCCGCCGATGGTGGGAATTCCGGTGTCCATGCTGAAATCCATGCAGAGGAGTTCGATGCCTCTTCCAAAAAACTTTTCCAAAAGTTCATCGGCCACCGGGTCCTGTACCGTATCCAGATCGATGGTGGGAACCGGCCTTCTGAGCGTGTTGATCCTTGCGCTCACATGACGTTCCACCACCTCGCAAAGCCCTTGAAGAACGGTCTCCTCCAGGGTGTTTCCGGCACTCAATCCATTGGTTCCCTGGATATCGGCGAACCACTCGTAGGGAATCATAAAATCCCTGCCGTGGGTCAGGCTGTAGGCAGGCACCCAGGAAAAAGGAAGGGCCGAGAAGACTTCCATCTCTTCTTTCCCCGGGACCCCTTTTTGAACGGGCAGCCGGAAGAAATTTTCCGCAGGAAGAACGGCGCCGTTCATGTCGCTGAATGCAGAGCGCCTGTAGCCGCCGGCCCGGGGAAAATTGACATGGCTGAATCTTTCCACAAGCTCCATCAGGGCGCTGGCTTCACTTTGTTCCGGGGTAGGCCCTTTTCCCATGGTTTTCGGAGTGGGGATATTGCAGTCTTTTCCCGCCCGACAGACATATACGGGGATACCCAGCCGGCCTGAATCGATTCTCAGGATGTCGCGAATCAGCTGGAGTTGAATCTCCTGGAATTTTTCCTTTACCCGACGCACGGTCTCTGCCGGGGGCACCGCCTTGTCCAGACCCTTTGTATGCCGTTTGGGGACAGATCTTAGAATAATTTCGGATCGAAACGTGTTTCCGGCGGTTTCCATGATTTTTCCGTTTTTCGGCCTTACAGTGTTTTACGGACGGCACCCCAGTCCACAAGGATTTTTGCCGCCGTGATCCAGAGATATCGAACCGCAGTTGCATCTTGAAGAGCCCGGAGTGCATCCGGACGAATCACCCGAGACAAGCCGGGCCTGAGACCTGGACAAGCCTCATGAACCATGGCTCCGGCAATCGGGCCGTATGTTTTCCAATGTTCAGGGGTCGACGGGAAGGAACCGCGGAAAAAGAACCCGTCACTTTATTACATCAACGTCTTTACGTTGTCAATACGGCAAAACCACCATACGGCAAAACCACCAACTTTATGCTTTACCTTTTCGGCGATTGTGTATTAAAAGCGAAACACTTGCAACCTTCCAATTGGGTTGTCAAACCATCCTGAAAGTAACATTGACATGTTTTCAGGCCGACCTGCCGGCAGGCGGTTCCACGAGTTTTCCCGATTCCCGATGAAATTGTCCGTGTAGAAGATATCTAAGGGCTGCAAGTATTGATTCGATACCGGAAGAAGGCTCAAATGGCGCGTTCTTTTACCTTTTCCAATATGGCTTCCATGACGGCGCCCGCTTTATTATGGATGACCACATCCGCGATGGCGTCCATATCGGTGGGAGTGTAGTTGATGATCACCAGGCATGCCCCGGAACGCTTTGCAACAAGGGGCATGCCTGCCGCCGGGTAGACCACGAGTGAAGATCCCACCACAATGAAAAGGTCGCATTCCCGGCTGCATTGTTCGGCTCTGCGCATCTCCGCAGGGGGCATGGCTTCTCCGAAGGAAACCGTTGCGGCCTTGAGCAGACCTCCGCATTTTTCACAGTGCGGGTCTTCCTCCCCCTGGTCGATGCGCTTGAGGACTTCCCCAAGGGGGAGCCGGTCGTCGCAGCTCAAACACTTCGCGTTTTTGACCGTGCCGTGAAGCTCGACGATTTTTTCCTCCGAGTTTCCGGCTACATGGTGGAGGCCATCGATATTCTGGGTGATCACACATGAGAGTTTTCCGATTCTTTCCAGTTCCGCTATGGCGTAATGGGCCGGATTCGGCCGGTAATCCGCGGAAAACATCTCTTTGCGAAGCCGCCAGTTTCGTTTTCGCGCTTCCCTGTCGGAGACGAAACGCTGAATGGTAAAATCTTCCGGATCGTAGCGGGCCCAGATCCCGTCGGGGCTCCGAAAATCCGGAATGCCCGACTCGGTGCTCACGCCGGCTCCGGTAAAAACGACTACTTTTTGGGACTCGTGGATAAAACGGGCCACTTTTTCTATGAGGTTTTCCAAGGGCTCCTCCTTACGCAGGTCGGGTAGTGAAGGACTCCAACGGCAGAACGCTTATTGGTTGCCCGGAACCTGTTTGATTGTCAAGACCGTCCTGTCCGTTATCGGCGGCAAGAAATTCCAACCTGCCAAATGTTAACGATTTTTTACACATGTTCATAATATACGGGGGACAATTAAAAATCAAGCCATGTTTTCCACGGTTCGCGGCTTTGGAAACTCATGGAAGGGGATTAATTTCTTGACATTCGGGGCCTCCTATCCTATGAGTCCAGCTGGGTTCACTGTTTTTCAGCGACTACATTTTGTTGGTTGCGTGGTCCCGCCGGAACTGCGGGTTTCGGGGGGGATGATCTGCCGGGTAAGTGATCAGGCAGGGTGGTTTGTAAGGGGAACTCTTTCTCCAACAGCATAATTCAGGTGGTTTGATGAGAGCATGGGAACATGAGGAAATGGAAGGCAAGCAAAAGGTTCTTTCCGGTTTTTTTCAATCGGATACGGAAAAAATCCATCTGATCGTCGGATCCGATGAGTTTCATCTATACAATTTCCAGGATGCGGTTCAATCCCTGGCCGTCCAAAAACAGGAGCATCGGGTATTTCGTTACGAAATCCGGGAAAAGGAACATTCCAGGCATTTTCTGTTTCGCTGGCTTTGGGAAACCGTACACGGGCAAGGGTACCTGGGTTTTGGGACCTGGCCTGAGGCTGTCGGCAACGATCCTCATCTGCTGATGCAATTGCGGTTGTTGGTGAAAAAGGACATTCGGCCCCTTGAAATCCGCTTTCTGGAGGCCATTCGCTTCATTTCCAGAAAACTCGAGCCCGATCAGCGGTTGATTCTGTCTATCGTACCGCGAACAGACCTTCAGGATCCGGTCTTCGTCGATTTTTTCCGGTTTCTGCTCCGGATGCTTCCCTCAAAGACCAAACTGCTGATCGGTCAGATGAGCAAGGACGTTCTTGCCATGCAGGCGGACTTTTCTCCTTCCAACCGTTTGATGGTGGAGGAAGACGGCGACAAGGGCGCCCAGCGCGTCTCAGAACACTACGCCGCCATTGCCCGCAAGGGGGGTCCGGAAGTGGGTATCATGGAGGCGTTGACCTGTCTGGTGCATCCGGTAAATCTGGATTGCCTTTCGGCGGTGATAGGGAAGCCTGTGGATGTCCTGAAGAATATTCTTCTGTCCCCGGACCTCAGTGAGCTGGTGGAACCTGTGGGCGGGGATTTCTTCCGGTTGAGATACCCGCGTTTGACTTTGCCGACCCAGGCCGAAGAAAAGCCTTGTGATTCCATCGTCCATGATGCCGTAAATGCTTTCGAGAAATTTCTTTCGGACGGGAAAAGCCCTTATCCCTTCGCCCTTTACCATTCCCAGGGTTTGTTCCGGCTGGAGGACCCGGAAGTTGTCGCTTCGCAGACCCTGGCCTGGTGGCGTCTCAAGATGGATATGGGGGCGGGAGAGATCTGTGAAGAGGAACTGGCCCATGCCGTGAAACTGATGGGTGAAGACAGCGACAATCGGAGGGTCGATCTGCTTCTTGCCCAGGCGGAAGTCCGGGAAGGCGCCAACAGGAATCGTGAGGCGCTGGAAGTACTTGACCCTGCAGTCGAGTTGTTGAGAAGAAGTGGAAGAACCCCGCAGTTGCAGCTTGCCCTGGAGTTAAAGGGGAGGGCTTTGTTTTCCCTCAGGGAGATGGAAAGCGCCGGGAAGGCCCTGGATGCGTCTTTAGATCTGGCCAGAGAAATGGGGAAGATCGACCTTGTGGCCGACCTGTGCAGCCAGCTGGGATATTTGTACTTCTCACGGACAATGCTTCAGGAAGCCGAACGATTCTATCGCGAATCCCTCGAAGGATACCGGAGGTATTCCGAAGAAGACGAACGGGGGGGCAAAACAGGAGAGGCGGCTCAGTGGTCCAACCTGGGGCATACCTTCTATGCCCGGGGAGATTTTAAAAAAGCGGCCGAGTACCATCGAAAGGCCCTGGACCTGTTCGAATCCGTTGGAGACCGTGCAGCTGCAGCCAACCAGTGGGGGTGTCTCGGTCACACGTTTTTCGGTGAAACGAAATTCGAGGAAGCCATCGAGGCCTATGAACGGGCGGCGCAACTGGAAGAGGAATTGGGAGAACCCCGAAAGGCGGCCCAGCGACTGGCCAGCGTCGGCCATTCCCTCTATGCCCAGAGAAAGGTGGATCTTGCGATTCAGTCCTTCAAAAGGGCCTTGGAGCGGTACCGTGACCTGGGAGATCCGGAAGGGGAAGCCGCCCAAATTTCCAATCTCGGGATGGTCTTCGGTGACAGCGGCGAGTATGATTCAGCCGTTGCCCAGTTCGAACAGGCCGCTCGGATTTACCGGGACCTGGGAGATCCCCTCAATGAAGCCACCCAGATCCTCCGGCAGGGTCACATTCGACGTGCGCAGAAGCGGTATGAAGAAGCCGAAGGCCTCTACGGGAGCGTCCTTGAACGTTACAAGGGGCTGGGCTACCGCCTGGGAGAGGGTTCCGTCGAACTCGACCTTGGACAGATGTACTCGGAAAAGAAGGAATGGAAAAGTGCCATTGAATGCTTCGATAGGGCCAAAAGCGTCTACGGCAAGCTTGGAGAGCGGGAGAAAGAATCGTTGTGCCTTGCCCTGATCGGGTATGCGGAACAGGGCGGAGGGAATCTGGATGCCGCCCTGGATTCGTTTCGAAAGGCTTTGGAGCTTTACCGGGATGGGGGAAATGATCTGGCCGTTTTCAACGTGGTTTCCCAGATGGGCTTGCTGGAGTTTCAGCGCAGAAATTACGAGGAAGCCGAACGGCTCTATAAGGAGGCTCTGGAGGGGTTCCGGAAAAAGGAGAACGCAGAAGGAGAAGCCAACCTTCTTTCCAACCTGGCCACGATGTATTATCAGACCGGTCGAATGGAAGAGGCTCGGGAAACCTACGAAAAGGCTCTTGGGCTTCTGAAGCGTCTGAATCATTTGCCGGGTCTTGCCGGTGTCCTGAAAAACATGAGCTATGTATACGAAAAAGAGGAAAAGTTAAGTGAGGCGCATGCACAGCTTAGAGAAGCTTCGGAGATTTACCGAGGCCTGGGTATGGAAGATGAAGTAGAGGCCATTGCGAAGCGCATGGCGGAACTGAACCGGAGAGCCGCGGCATCCATCGAAAAAATGCGTGCGGAACTCTTTCCCGGGTTGACCAAAGAAAAGTCCGGAAAGAAAAAAGACAGAGTCGGTCGAAACGATGCCTGCCCGTGCGGAAGCGGGAAAAAGTTCAAAAAATGCTGCGGTGAATGAGCGACGCCTATCGTCCGATGTACCCTCTCGATGTAAAAAACTACCGTTGAATAACAAAGCGGTAATCTTCCCAGGAGGTAACCATGGAAAAAGATCATGTGCACGGAATCGTGAAGCAAGTCGTCGATATAACCGATGAAGACTGGGAGACGTTTCGGAAGGGTAGTTCCGGGGTTTATAAATTCTTCAGCCGGATAGACGACATCATGAAACACCGGATCGTTGCAGAGGTGATCGATTCCCGGTACTGCGCCGCCGGGATCCAAAAGGGGCAGCAGATCGTCATCGAAGGCGGGGCCCTGGTTCCCGGTAAATCCACCGCTCCACTGTGCATGCGGGCCATCGGGCCGCTTACGGGTTTTGTAAACACGATCTTGGAGATGATCGCCGCAGGGCAGGATCCCAATGACCGTGTGTTCATGACGGCCGAGTGCCTCGATCCCGGTCTGGAGGCCGGGGGGCTGGGAAAGGTGAAATTTCGAGTCAGGGTGGAGAAGATATAACGATTTGCCCCGTAATCTGAAAACAAAAGGAGGAAAGGGATGAAAATCGTACTGATCGGTCAGGCTGCTTTCGGAGCCAAAGTTTTCGAAACCCTGATGGAAAAAGGGGAAAACGTGGCTGCGGTCTACACCCCTGCGGAAAAGCCGGGCAGTCGCCCCGATCCGCTCAAGGAGGCCGCGGTTTCCAAAAGCATCCCAGTCTTTCAACCGGCTACATACAAGGACGACAAGGTGTTTTCAGAGTACAAAGACCTGAAACCGGCCTTGACAATCATGGCCTTTGTCACCGACATTATCCCTGCCCGGTTTTTAGATGCGGCCACACGCGGGGCCATCTGCTATCATCCTTCCATCCTGCCCCGGCATCGCGGTGCAAGCGCCATCAACTGGGCGGTGATTATGGGAGATACGAAAACCGGTTTGACCATTTTCTGGCCTGACGGCGGCATTGACACAGGACCGATTCTTCTTCAAAAGGAGATCGAAATCGGCACTGACGATACCACCGGTTCTCTTTATTTCAACCACTTGTTCCCCATGGGGGTCGATGCGATTCTCGAATCCGTGGCCTTGATCCGGGAGGGAAGGGCCCCCCGAATTCCCCAGGAAAAAGCCGGAGCCACCTATGAACCTCCCTGTGACGACCGGGTGGCAAAAATAGACTGGAATAAACCAGCTTCGGACCTTCACAATTTTGTCCGCGGCTGCGATCCCCAACCAGGGGCCTTCACCTGGTTCAAAGGAGAAAGAGTCCGGTTTTTGGGATCGAAACTGCTGAAGGAAACGAGTGCCGCGCCCCCGGGGACCATTTTTCGCATCGATGATCAGGGAATCAGCGTGGCCGCTGTCCAGGGCAGTCTCGTGGTGGGTAAAATCAAGCTCGAAAAAGGCGGAAAAGTCTCCGGATCCGAATTTGCAGCCGGACAAGGGATGAAGGCAGGGGACCGGTTCGAAACATTGAAATAAGCCATGGATCTTCAGGGGATTTGAGATATGACGAGAATGTGAATCGGTTATCGGAAACGGACCCTTTATACCGCGATCCTGTTTTTAGATCCCCGGATACAAAGGGCGGTTTCCGTACCTGCCGGTTTTAAAAAAAATTGTTCGACATCACAGGAGAGCAAGGGAGGGAAGAATGAGTGTTGCGATAATCCGATGGACGGGTCCCGAATCGGTTGGCCGGGCTATGGATGCCGTAGGGGCATGGGAATCCTTCAAGCCTGGAATGGATGTATTCATTAAACCGAACATCGTGATGGCCGGCTCGCCGAAAATTCCTGCAAAGGGGATTACCACCTCTCCGGAGGTGGTGGAAGCCATCCTGCATCTGGTCAGGCAAAAGGGCGCCGGGACGGTGCGCATAGGCGATGGCTCCATCCATCTTCCCTCCCTGAAGATGGACACCCGGGCCGCATTCCGGTGGAGCGGCATGGAGGATCTGTCCCAAAGAGAGAAGGTGCCCCTGGTGGATCTCAATGAAGGACCCTTTCGGACCTTTTTTCTTTCCGACGGAACGGAAATCGAAATTGCCGCATCCGTGCTGGAAGCCGATTTCGTCATCAACGTTCCGGTGTTGAAAACCCACAACCAGACGGTCACCACCGTATGTCTGAAAAACCTCAAGGGATGCCTTTCCATGGACTCCAAAAAAAAGTGCCACAGGGAAACGGACCTCAACCGTGCCGTTGCAGAGTTCAATTTGCACATCCCATGCCATGTGAATGTCGTCGACGCCCTCACGGCTGCCGAAATCGGCCCATTGCCGACCGGACGCAGGGACCAGGTTAGGGAAATGGGTCTGATCCTGGCCGGCAAAGACCGGCTTGAATGCGATGTCGTGGGCAGCTCTCTGCTGGGTTACCCTGCCGAAGAGGTACCCCATATCGTTCATTACGGAGCGCTTACCGGCAAAAGTCTGAAAATGGAAGATATCCGGATCATCGGTGAAGATCCTTCCCGGTACAGATTGCATCTGCAATACAGATCCCAATGGCTGGAAGACCTCATGGAAAAATTCTCCGTCAGCGGGATGGAAATGCCGCCCTACGGCCTGCCACTTTGTTCTGCATGCGGTGTCAACCTCTGGGCCGGTCTGATGACCTTTTGCAAGACGCACCAGGGCAAAAACATCGACGATACGGAACTGCTGGCCGGCAAAAACGCGACTCCCGGGGGGAAAGCGCGCCATTCGGTTCTTCTTGGAAAATGCGCCATCAAGAAACACAAAAAGATGAAAGATGCAATAAAGATCCCCGGCTGTCCGCCGGATCCTGCCAAGGTGTTGGAGATCATGACCGAAGCGCTGATCACCGGCAGCTGAAAAACAGGCGCAAGGATCGCTTCACTTGAGAAATGCAATCGAATTTCTCTTCCGAGAAAAACGCATCTGTAGCGGAACGTTTCTTACATGCCGGCACGCCTCAAAAAAGGCGCTTTCCGTATGGCTCGTTTATTTTCTCATGGCGCTGTTTCGGCTTTACGATCCTTTATCCGCAATTTTTCCGGGTTGTAAAGCATACCTGAGAGACACTTAGGGGAGGTGGTACCGATGGGTTTGGTGTTGTTTGAAAAAGATGGGCCGGTCCTGAGGGTTTCTTTGAACCGGCCGACGGTTCTCAACGCCATCAACAGGGGGGTATTGGGGGAACTTCAGTCGGGTCTCGATTCGTTTGGAAAAGACGATGGAATCAGGGCCCTAATGCTCTTTGGTCAGGGCGGGTGCTTTGCCTCCGGAGCCGACATCAAGGAACTTGCCGCTCTCGATGAGACGGGAATCCGGGATTTCCACCGGCTTCGGGAAAAAACCTTTTCACTTCTGGAAGGTTTCCCCTGTCCCACCCTTGCGGTAATCGAAAGATACGCCCTGGGCACGGGCCTTGAACTGGCATTAAGTTGCGATTTCCGGATCTCTGCAGAAAATGCTCAACTGGGGATACCCTCGGCCAAGCTGGGAATCGTGGAGAGTTATGAATACATCGCCCGTCTGGTTCGTGCGGTAGGCCCTTCCCATGCCCGAAAGCTTCTGGTTACCGCGGAACGCATCAATGCCGGTACGGCAGTGGGCATCGGGCTGGTGGAAGAGGCAGTGGCTTCAGAACAGCTTTTTGAACGCGCAGAATCGATCCTTTCGGCCATCTGCCGAAACTCTCCCTACGCCGTGAAGCATTCAAAAAGGCTTGTGGAGATGTGCGTAAAAGACCCCAATCTGTTTTATGTCGCAGACACGGCCCTTCCTATGGTGAAATCCCTCGGTCATGCGGATTTCAAAGAGGGAACCAGCGCCTTTATGGAGAAACGGCAGGCAGAATTTCAGTAGTGTTCCAGCCCTTCATCTCCCTTAGCATTTTGACGGTGGATCGAGGTTGACATCATTTATCCGAATATGCCATAGTGCACTCTAAGAGATCATGGAAAGGGGGAGAATGTATGGCGGAAGAAGCCGTGGTACACATCGGAGATGTCGATTTTAATGAGGAGATTCTGAAGGCGGACAAGCCGGCCCTGGTCGACTTCTGGGCGCCTTGGTGCGGTCCATGCAGG
>JAHJQP010000032.1 GCA_018819165.1 Pseudomonadota bacterium | reverse complement strand
TGTTCGGCGTTCTGGGCATGATGATCATGGTCTCCTCGACTAATTTCATCACCATCTTCATAGGCCTGGAGGTAATGTCCATCGCCGTATACGTCCTCTGCGGGCTTTTGAGCGGCAACCCCAGGTCGGTGGAGGCTTCCCTCAAATACTTCCTTCTGGGGGCTTTTGCTACGGCTTTTCTGCTTTATGGCATGGCGCTGATTTATGCTACGACCGGCAGCCTCGACATCCGCGAAATTGCCGACTATGTGGCTTCGGGGAATTTCAAGCCGACCCCCATGTTCATGATCGGACTGGCCATGCTCATCGTGGGTTTCGGGTTTAAAACAGCCTCTGTGCCCTTCCATATGTGGACGCCGGATGTCTATCAGGGCGCCCCGACTTCCATCACGGCCTATATGGCCACGGGCATCAAGGCCGCCGCGTTCGGCGCATTCCTGAGGGTCTTCTATACGGCCTTCCTCCCCTTCATCGGAGAATGGTCCGGCATCCTGTGGCTGATTGCAGTAGCCACGATGACCCTCGGAAACATCACCGCCCTGGTGCAGGATGACGTCAAGCGAATGCTCGCCTATTCCAGCATCGCCCATGCCGGTTACATCCTGATCGCCTTCGTGATCGGCGATCAGTTTTCTTCCTCCAGCATCCTCTTCTATGTCCTCGTTTATACCTTCATGAATATCGGCGCCTTTACGGTCGTCATCCTTTTAGGACAAAAAGATCGGGAGAACACAGGCATTGAAAGTTACGCCGGTCTTGCCGGAAGACATCCCCTGATTGCCCTCTCGATGGCCATTTTCCTCCTTTCCCTTGCGGGCATACCGCCGTTGGCGGGATTCATGGGGAAATTTTATATCCTGAGTGCCGCCATCAAGGCCAAATATTACTGGCTGGCCGTCATCGGCGTCTTGAACAGCGTTGTGGCCGTTTACTACTACCTGAGAGTCATCATGGCCATGTATTTCCGGGAACCCTCGGGAGAGCTTCATCGGCCTGACTTTTCGCCCGCCTACTCCATCGTCATCGTCATCAGCGTCTGGGCGCTTTTCCACATGGGCCTCTTCCCCCGCGATTTTCTCCTCATCGCCCGTAAATCCATCGGCATTTTCATGTAAAAAAGGGGACAGATCTATTTCCCCCGGGAAAATAGATCTGTCCCCTTTTTCTCTTTTTCTTGCGCGCTCCGCCTTCCGCAGCGAGACGCAGACGGCCGCCAGGATAATGAAGGCAAGGCCGTAACAGAAAAAGATGTAATCCATCTGTCCTTTGAAGAGGATGTCAGGAGGTCGTCATGGAAACGGATCACCGCCCCTGGGGGCACTACGCGGTTCTGGCCGACGAGCCGGATCACAAGGTCAAGCGGATCTGTGTCTTTCCCGGGAAGCGCCTCAGCCTCCAGCGCCACCGCCGCCGGGCGGAACACTGGTACCTCCTCTCCGGAGAGGCGGTCGTCACCCTCGACGGAAAGGAGATCCCCCTCCGGGGCGGTCAGTCTATTGACATCCCCCGCGGGGCGGCCCACCGCCTGTTCAATGCAGGAAAGACGGAAGCGGCGTTCATCGAGGTCCAGACGGGGGAGTACTTCGGGGAGGACGACATCGAGCGGATCGATGACGACTACGGCCGTATCTGACCGGCCTGCCCGATGAGGCGAAGGCCGTTGTCGCGGAAGACCGAGTCGTAAAAGGTCTGGGAGAGATTAAGCCCGAGGAGGGCGTCGATCTCGTCCTCCCGGGGGAAGAGGATGTTCGGAAAATCCGACCCGTAGAGGATCCGCTCCCGGTGTTTTTCCAGGAACTCCGCCCCGAGATCGCACACGGCGCCGAGGCCGGGGAGGAACGCGAAGGCCGTATCCAGGAAGATCCCCGGATGATCGGCGAGGAGTTCCCCGAACGCCCCGTACTCGAGCGCCCCCATGTGGGCGACGATCGCAGGGAGCTCCGGATAGCGGGCCATGAGTTTCCGGAAGGGGGCGATCCCCACGAACTCGTTTCCCACCGGTCCCGTGCCGGTGTGTAAGAGGAGCCGCTTCCCTTTTGCCATGACCAGCTCATAGAGGGGAAAGAGCCGCTCGTCATGGGGGGTGAACCGTTGGACGAGGAGCTGCAGCTTGAACCCGAGGATCCGGGGATGCTCCAGTAGGGAGGCGGCCATCGCAAGAGCGTCGGTGTCGCCGGGATGGAAGGCCGCATAGCAGTATAGGTCGGGGGTTTCCTCAAGGACGGCCAAGTTCCAGTCGTTAAGTCCCTTCGCGATTCCCGGCCGGTGGGCGTAATTGGAATAGACGATGGGACCTACGCCGCGCTCCCGGAGATAGGCCACGCTCTCTCGCCAGTAGAGCCGGTGGAGGACACTCCACCCGTAGTCTGCGACGAAATGCTTCCAGATCGCTTCGAACAGCCTGTCGGGAAAGAGGTGAACATGGAAGTCCACGATCGGCTGCGCCGGTAACTTCACCACGGGAAATATCAAAGCTCCCCGGATTTACCCGACTTCTTCATCCGCTTGGCCTCTTTTTTCTCCTTCAATGTTTTGGAAGGTTTCTTCTTGCCTTCCTTTTTGACGTCTTTATCCTTACCCATGATCCGTCCTCCTGATTCGTCGCTCTGAAGCATCTGTTTAAGGGTGTTTCCGTTGCAATGCTGAAATCCGCAATTTCCATACCTGATCCGGTCTTTTTTCGCAACCAGAATCTTCTTCCGCCTCAGCGTGGCCACGACAAGCAGCGCCGTGAAGACGAGCAGTCATCCCGCCGCCATGAGGGCGGCATGTCGGACGATTGGGGTCATATAAAAGGGCTAAAGTACGATCTCCATCTCCTGGTGGACGGCAAAGCATGAAAGCGGGCGACCATTGATAGTCCGGCGGCAGTCGGCCACCATCTCGTCCACGTCCCGGTCCGTCCTGTCCTGGCTATGGTGGAAGAGGCCGAGGCTGCCGACGCCGGCATCGAGGGCCAGACGCAGGGCGTCCGTGTAGACGGAATGGCCCCATGCCCTTGTCTCATCATATTCCTCGGGGAGGAACTCGGCGTCATGGATGAGGAGATCCGCCCCGCGGGCAAACTCTCGGTAATCTTCGTAGTCCATACCGCCCGGATGACGGTAACCAAGCTCGTTGTCGGTCAGAAAGACGAAGGATTTTCCCGCCTCCTCGAACCGGTACCCGATCCCCTGGTTGGGGTGGCTCAACGGGATCGTGGCGATGGTCATCCCTCCGATCGCAAATGTTCCTTCGCAGGATTCCTGATAGCGAATGTCCGCCGTAATCTCGTCGAAATGGACAGGGAAATTGGGAGGATTCATAATACCGGAGATGATCTCGCGGACGGAGGACTGCGCGAAGGGGCATCCGAACATCGCGATGCGGGTCTTCGATAGGTAGATGGGTTTGAAGAAGGGGAATCCCATGATATGGTCCCAGTGTGCGTGGGTGAACAGCAGCGCATAGTCATGGCGCGACTCGGCAATGAGCCTGTTCCCCAGCTTGCGTATGCCGGTTCCTGCATCAATGATCACGACGGCGTCGTTTCCGTTCCTGATTTCCATGCAGGGCGTATCCCCGCCGTAACGCAGGTACTCCCCTCCCGACACCGGTATTGATCCCCGCGCACCCCAGCAGCGGATAATCATATCGCCTCCTTCAGGTAGGTGGGGGCGGTCTTGGGGGCCTTGCCCCCCTTGACTTTGTGATAGTACGCATAGGTCATCGGCTCCGCTTCGGCGTCGAGGATATCGCACTCGACGACCTGGCCGAGAAAGATCGTATGGGTGCCGCAGTCCAACTCTCCGACCACTTCCGTCTCGACGAAGGCGACCGCGTGGTCGACAACGATGGGGACGCCGGTCTTGCCCGTGCGGACGCTGATCCCCTCAAACTTGTTGATGTCCCGGCCGCATTTGAAGCCGAACTGGCCGATCATCGTCATCGGCGTCGTCTCCCCCAGGATGGAAACGGCAAACCGCCGGCTCTCCCGGATATGCTCATGGGTAAAGTTCAGCTTGTTGATGCTGACCGCCAGGGTGGGCGGCTCGGAGGTGACCTGAAAAACCGTGTTGGCGATCTGGCCGTTGAATCTCCCTTCTTTGCCGGAGGTGACCACATAGAGGCCGTAGCTGATCTTGCGGAATGCCGACGTGTTCATCGCTGAGTCTCCTTTACATGTTGGGCGTACGCTCGCCGAAGACCCCCCGGCCGATCCGGACGATCGTCGCCCCCTCCTCGATGGCGACGGCGTAATCCCCGGTCATTCCCATCGAAAGCTCGCGCATCTCCACGCGGTCAATCGCCTCTGCGGTGATCCGGTCCCGGAGCTCGCGGAGCGCGCGGAAAAAGGGTCGCGCCTCTTCCGGGTCGTCGAACCAGGGGGGCATCGTCATGAGTCCCTGAATGGAGAGGTTTTCCAGCGGCGCGACCGCGCGGACGAGGTCCCTGGCGCTTGCGAGCGGAATGCCGCTTTTCGTTTCTTCCCCGGCGACGTTGACCTCGATGAGGACCTTCATGACCCGCCCGGCGGCACGGGCGCGCCGGTCAAGCTCCTGGGCGAGATCGAGCCGGTCGAGGGAGTGAATCATGTCGAAGAGCCGGACGGCGTACTTCACCTTGTTCGTTTGGAGCCGGCCGATCATGTGCCACTCGCATGGATTCCCCATCTTGTCGATCTTGCGCTTTGCCTCCTGGACGTAATTCTCGCCGAGGATCTCAACGCCCGCCCCAATCGCTGTGAGAATACGGTCGTCGTCCACCGTCTTGGTCACCGCCATCAGCCGGACCGCGGAGGCAGGCCGGCCGAACCGGCGGGCCGCTTCCGCCATCGTTTCCCGGATCCGACGGATATTATCTGCGACATCCATGATCTCCTCCGGAAAAACGGATCGCCGCCACGCCTTTCAGGGCGTCGATGACCTCGCAGAGAGGAAGACCCATGACGTTCGTGTAGGAACCGCGGATCTCCCGGATGAAGAAGGCGCCCATCCCCTGGACGGCATAAGCGCCCGCCTTGTCGTAGGGCTCCTCCAAGCCGGCGTACCAGGACATCTCGTCGCCGGAGATCTCCCGAAACAGGACCGAGGACGCGACGACGTTCCGGACCCGGATTCCCGTGTCCTGACGGACGATGCTGAAGCCCGTGAACACCTCATGTTCCCGGCCGCTCAACTTTTCAAGCATCTCCTTCGCCTCGGGAATCGATTCCGGTTTTCCCAGAACCTCTCCCGCAACGATCACGATCGTATCGGCGCCCAGGACCCAGGCGTCGGGGTGACGGCGGGAGACGGCCAGCGCCTTCTCTTCGGAGAGCCGCAGGACATGCTCCCTGGGGGTCTCCCTCCCTTGAAAGGTTTCATCGACGCCGCTGGGCACGACCGAAAAATCGATCCCCATGAGCTTCAGGAGCTCGATGCGGCGAGGCGAGGCGGAGGCCAGGATGAATCTTCCCGAAAACGCGATTCCCATGCAGAATTCCCGTGTGACGCCTTGCCGACTTCCGGCGAGAGCTCTCCCTTTCCCGTTACCTGATTGTCTTATAGAGGAACGCCTTCCTGCTGTCAAGCAGGCGAAATTGCCGTCCGGAGAGGCGGCGGAAATTTTCTCTGGATTTTTTAGACGGTTTCCTCTAAGAAAGAGGCGAACCCTGCAGGTGCGATCCCGTGCAGGAAAACGGAACGCTTCGGGGAGGGGGAAGGCGGGGTGATCGGGAAAAAGGCGCTCGGCGTTGCAGCCGGGCTGACGTGGTTATTTATTATCGCTGCGCCGCTCACGGCAGCGGATAAGACGATTCAGCTTAGTATCCCCGGATGTGCCGCCTGAGCCACCTATGCGAGGATCAGTTCGATCCTCCGGGGCATCGACGGGATCATCACCTTCGGCAGTCCGGCGGAAAATCAGATCAGCGTCACCTTCGAAGATCAGAGGACGGATGAGGGGAAGATCGTGCGGGCGTTGGTCGAAGGCGGCGTGACCGTCCGGGAAAAACCGGCGCCCGTGCCGTAGGCCTTGAGCGGCGGCGACGCCGGCTAAAGGTAGTCCTTCCGCCCCTCCCGTTCGAGGAGTTCTATGACCTTCCTCACTTCCTGGGAGCGACCCCGCCGACAGACGAGGAGGGCGTCGTCCGTTTCGACGACGAGGAGATCCCGGACGCCGACCAGGACAACCAGTTTCCCCGGGCTATGGACCAAGGAATCGGCCGCGTCGATGCCGAGGAAGGGGCCGCGGACGGCGTTTCCATCCGGGTCTTTCCCGGCCACCTCCCACAGAGTGTCCCAACTTCCCACATCGGACCAGCCGAAATCACCCGGAATGACCAGGACATCCTTTGCTTTCTCCATCACGCCGTAATCGATCGAGACGGATTGAAGCCCCGCATAGATGGTTCCAACCACCTCCTCTTCCCGGTTTGTGCCGAGCGCCTCCCGGATCTGGATGAGCCCCCGATGGAGATCGGGAAGGCACCGTTCGATCGCCTTGAGGATCGTGGAGGCCTTCCAGACGAACATGCCGCTGTTCCAGGAGAAGCCGCCCTGCCGAAAGAATTGCTCCGCCTGTTCACGGGGCGGTTTTTCCCGAATGGACCGGACCCTGTAGATCTTTTCATTTCCGGAGGTCGAAAAGAGATCGCCCTGCTCGATGTAGCCGTAACCCGTCTCGGGTCCGGTCGGCCGGATACCGATCGTGACGAGGGAATCCCCTCGGGATGCCGCGCCGGCCGCCGCCTGGAGGACCTCCCGGAAGACCGGCTCATTGCCGATCCGGTGGTCGGAGGGGAGGACCAGCATGACTGCGTCGGAGCCCCTTTTCAGAATATGGGTCGCCGCGAGGCCGATGCAGGGGGCGGTGTTCCTTCCGACGGGCTCGATGAGAATGTTCTCAGGCGGGATCTCGGGAAGCTGGCGGATCAGCTCGGCGGCGTGGCTCCGTCCCGTGACGATCAGGGTCCGCTCGGCCGGAACCAACGGCCGGATCCGGTCGACGGTCTCGCGGATGATCGTTCGCTCGCTGAGGATGTCCAGCAGGTGTTTCGGCATCCTCTCCCGGCTCCGGGGCCAGAATCGCGATCCCTTTCCCCCGGCCATGATGACGGCAAACATGGATTCCCCTCCTTTAAAAATGGAAAATTAGGGACAGCTCCCTATTTTCCTTCCTTACACTACCAGAAGGCGCGCAGATTGGCAACAGGGCTCTGATCGCCGTTCGCCGCGCATTGCCCGGGAGCCTCTCGCCCCCGTCCGTCAGGAAAGGAGCGTCTGCAGGCCCGCATGGAAAAAATATCCGGCGAATAAAACAAGGAGGGTCGCACAGCCGCCGATGATCCCCCGGTAGAGGCGGTCGCTCAGAAAGCGCCTGCCCCCGCCGACCGCGCCCGTCACGGCCGAATACCAGACGAAATCGGCCAGGATGTGGCCGGCAAAGAAAAAGGAAATGCCGGCCAGACCGAACTGACGGCTATGGAGGATATAGGCCAGGCCGATCGTGGCCCACCAGATGACCCAGTAGGGGTTGAGGGCGCTCAAGAGGATTCCGGTGAAGATCAGGTTTCCGCGCGCCGTTGTGTCGGCCTCCAGGCGAAGGCTGAGGGAGGGCAAGGACCGGAACATCCCGAAGGCCATCCAGAAGAGAATGGCGGCGCCGGTGAGGGCGACCGCGACAAAGACCTCCTGCCGCTGGAGGTAGGGTGCGAGGCCGAGGAGGAGGGCGGCGACCAGGACGAGCTCCAGGATGCCGTGGCCGGCGACGAGCAGCGGACCGGCGATAAACCCCCGCCGTGACGCCTCGCCGATGGCGGCGGTCAGAAGCGGTCCCGGCATCATCGCCCCGGAGAGGGCGATCAGGAAGGAGGAAAAAAAGATCGTGGAGAGGGTCATGGCCGGCTCAAACCTCCTCGTCGATCAGACGGAGATAATGCCGGTTTCCCCCCGGAAGGAAGAGCCCCGCGACCAGATGGTAAAGGGCGAACAGCTCCAGGGAAAAAGGCAGGTATCCGAAATACCCCGCCAGCGGCATTTCGAAGAGGTGAAGCCAATCGGCGTAGGGAATCCGGTAGATCCACTTCGGATAGGAGTAAAAGTTCCACATCTCCCAGAAGAAGCCGCAGATCAGGCAGCCAGCTCCGAGGGCGATGACCGGTCGCCAATCCCCCCGGGCGAGACCGTCGAAGAGCGAGCGGTTTCCCCATTTCACATTGAGCGGTTCGATGAGGCAGTAGACGGAACACCAGACGAGAGGAAAAAAACGGTTCGGCCAGGCCAGCAGGAGGAGCAGCATGAGGCCGCCGGCGGCGAACATCCCGCCCAGAACGGCGGAGGTCGGCTGAACTGCCGGACTTGGGCTCATCCGCTTCAGACGGCCCCAGGTTCCCACAAGCTCCGCCGTTCCAAAGACGGCCGGGATCACCGTGGAGAAACTCAGCGTCGAGAAGAGCGCGTACTGGAGGGTCGTGAAGGTCTCCTCCCCCAGGTAGAGCCAGTTCTGCGTCCGGAGGTTGATCAGCTCGAAGAGCCACCAGGCGGGCGCCGACACGAGAAAGAGACCTGCATAAGCGGCAGGGCTGCGGATCAGCAGGGAGTCGCCTTTCCGGCGGAAAACGAGGGCGTCCACGGTGAGGGCGTATCCGAGCCAGAGGGGGAAGAAACCCCAGTGGGTCAGCCCGGGGAGCGACCAGTTCAGAGTCCAGAAGACGGCGATCAGGGCGAGGCCGATCCAGCCGTGGACCGGCCATTTTCCCGTTCGTTCCGTGGCGGACGAGGCCATCTCAGCTCTCCATCTTCAGTACGGAACGGACGAGGTTTTCCGTCGAGTACTGGCCGTTCGT
>JAHJQP010000031.1 GCA_018819165.1 Pseudomonadota bacterium | reverse complement strand
GAAGGGAAAGAAGCTCCCCGTCCGGATCTACGAGCTCCTGGGCGAGAAGAAAGACGCGGCCGAGTGGCAGGAGTGCGTCGGCCGGTTCGAAACGGGCCTCGCCAAATACCGCGAGGGTCTCTGGGACGAGGCGATCGCCGCCTTCAGAAGCGTCCTTACGGTCAAACCGGCGGATTATCCCACCCAACTGTACATCGAACGCTGCGAGACGCTCAAGGAAAATCCGCCCGAAGGGGAATGGGACGGCGTCTTTACCATGACGAAAAAGTGACGATTGGGGGACAGATTTTAAATCTGTCCCCGATGTCCCCTCCCCCGTCCGGCGAGAGAGGATCTTGGTCAGTTATGAACAGTTTTCGGGCAGCGGCAGGCTCGCCCCCGCAACGGCGTACCAACAGAAAAATAGAGCAATGTCCTTCAAAGAAAACCTGAAATACCGAAGCTGGGTCGAGGTCGACCTCGGCAACTTCGCCGCGAACTGGAAGGAGATGAAGCGGCTGGTCGGCCCCGACGTGAGGATCATGGAGGTGGTCAAGGCGGACGCCTACGGCCACGGGGCGATCGAAATATCCAACGTCGCCCTGAAGAACGGCGCCGCCTGTCTCGGCGTGGCGAACGCCGACGAGGGGGTGCAGCTCCGCGTGAGCGGGATCACCGCCCCCATCCTGATCCTCTCTCCCGCCACCGTTTCCGAGATCGATCAGATCATCAAATACAACCTGACCTCCTCGGTCTCCGACCCCGGTTTCGCACGGGAATTCCAGAAACGGGCCCGCCGGGCGGGCATTCGGGCGCCGATTCACATCGAGGTGGACACGGGGATGGGCCGGGGCGGGACGATGCAGGCCGAGGCCTTCCAGACCATCCGGAAAATCGCCGGTTTTCCGAATCTTGCCGTCGAGGGGATCTTCACTCATTTCTCTGAAAGCGAGATCCTCTCCTACTACAACGATCAGCAGTGGCGCGCCTTCCAGGAGCTCCTGGAGAGACTTTCGGCCCACGGACTTCATATCCCGATCCGCCACATCTCCAACAGCGGCGCCATCCTGAACTACCCGCAGTTTCATCTCGACATGGTGCGGCCGGGGATCATGTCCTACGGAATCTATCCCTCTCCGGAAACGCGAGGCAAAGCGGACCTCTTGCCTGTGATGAGCTTCAAGACGCGGGTGGTCCTCGTCAAGGAGTTCCCCGAGGGGTACAGCATCGGCTACGGCCGGACCTTCATCACGAGACGGCCCACCCGGATCGCCACGATCCCCGTCGGCTACGGGGACGGCTTCGGCTGGCTCCTCTCCAACCAGGGAGAGGCCCTGATCCGGGGGAAGCGGGTCCCCATCGCCGGGCGGATCTCGATGGACATGTGCACCCTCGACGTCAGCCGGCTCCCGGAATGCGCCATCGGCGACGAGGCAGTCCTCATGGGGGAACAGGGAGAAGAGCGGATCACGGCCGACGAGATCGCCGCGAAGGTCCATTCGATCAGCTACGAGATCCTCTGCGCCCTCGGAAAGCGGGCGCCGCGGGTTTTCCTCCACAAGGGGCGGGCCGACCGCGTGGAGCCGAGTCTCCGGCGGATCTTCATCCCCGACGAGGAGAAGTCGATCGCGCGGATCGACAGCATCATCCGCCACTGTTTCCAGACGCGGGCGCGCAACGAGGAGCTCGGCGACGCGATCTACTACGAGATGTTCGAGACCCTCTTCGGCAAGGAGGACCGCCAGCTCGAGCTGCGGGCCGACTTCCGCTACGACATCCGGGTGACCCAGTTCGCCCCGGAGGACGAGGCGCTGGAACCGCTCCGGCGGGATTACTTCAAGGTCACGACCCGCGTGGAATACACGAAGGCCATCCGGAACGCCGTCTTCATGATCGGCTGCGCGCTGGACAACGAGCAGCTGGCCGCGTTCTTCGAGGACAAGCGGTGCGAATATCGCTGGCTCCTCAATGGCGGCGAAAACCTTGTAGCCGAAAGGGATTTCCGGGTGAACCGGGTCCTGATCGATCGCGAGGACGTCCCGGTCATCCGGACGGATAAGACCACGCGGGGCTACGAGGTCTGGTGCGGAGCGGAGGAGCACAAGAAGAAGCTCAACCGCCAGGTCCGGGTGGAGATCGAGATCGAGACCAAGAAGCTCAAGGGCAACCGGCTTTTCTCCGCCTACCTGGTCTATCCGACCCGAGGGATGGAGATCTCCTTCCATTACGGGGGAACAGGCATCAAGAACGTCAGGGAAGTCGGGTTCTTTGCGGGGAAACATCCCTATCCGGAGGTGACCCGGAAAGAGGGGAAATCGATCACGCTGAAACTCGGTGACGAGGCGTGGATCTTCCCCACAAGCGGGGTGACCTTCATCTGGGATCTATGAAAGGATAAATT
>JAHJQP010000193.1 GCA_018819165.1 Pseudomonadota bacterium | reverse complement strand
GTTCCCATCCCCTCCGCTGCTTAACTAACAAAAGCAGGAGGAATTGTCCAGGTTTTACCAAATTTTCAAAGAGCAGCTCTCGAACCAAATTGACGTAAAAATGTCAATTTTTACTGTTGACTTTGAAAGGAATAACTATTTAAATGTAAAGAGCTTCGCGATGAGCTGTGATTTCATGATGTCGCCCTCCACCTTCAGCTTTCCCGAGGTGTAGGCCTGCATCCCGTCTAACTTTCCGGCGATGAGCTGGAGGAAGTCCCCGTCGGCCATCTTGATGGTCGTCGTGGGCTTCTCCGCCTTTCCCGCCGTGACCTTGCAGGTTGCGTCCTTCACGGCAACGACCCAATCGCCGCCGCCGGGGCCGGAGATGAAAAACTGGAAGACGACGTCTTTCCCCGCTGCGGCGGCGGCGTCAAAAGCCTCCGGCATCTTCGCGAAGATCCCCTTCACATCGGGAACCCCGCCGCCGGTTTCTCCCGCCGGCTCCGGCTTCGGGACGGGGGGCGTCAGGAAGGACATGATCGCCGTGTTGGCGTCGCCGATCTCCCGCGCCCCTTCGATGCTGTCGATCTTTGCCCACTGGTCTCGGATCTCCTCCGGCGTGGGGATCTTCTCCCCGCCGCCCAGGATCGTCCCCGGACCGGTCAGGATCGCGGCCCGGCTGTAGAAGCCGGCCGCGGCGTTGAAGATTGCGCCCGTCTCCGCGCAGTTCTCGGAGCAGAGGTGGAGCACGATCCCGGCGACGAAATCGGGCTGCATCCGCTGGAACATGTCGGGTGGCATCACGTCCTCGGTGAGCCGCGAGGCGGCGACCGGGGCGATCGTATTGATCTTGATGTTGTATTTGGCACCTTCGAGCTTGAGCGTGTTCATGAAACCGACGAGGCCCATCTTCGCCGAGCTGTAGTTCGTCTGGCCGAAGTTCCCATAGAGGCCGGCGGCGGAGGTTGTCATGACGATCCGGCCGTACCCCTTCTCCCGCATGGCGGCAAAGGCGGGCCGGGTCACGTTGTAAGAGCCGTTCAGGTGGACTGTTAGGACCGCGTCCCAGTTCTCGGGCTCCATCTTGAGGAAGCTCTTGTCCCTGAGAATGCCTGCGTTGTTGATCAGGATATCCACCCCTCCAAAGGCCCGGACGGCGGTCTGGACGATCTTCTCGCCTCCCTCCGGCGTGGCGACGTTGTCGTAGTTTGCGATTGCCTCGCCGCCCGCGGCCTTGATCTCTTCGACCACCCGGTCGGCCGGGGTGCGCGAGCCCTTTCCCGCACCGTTCCTGGCGCCGCCCAAGTCGTTGACCACGACCTTCGCGCCGCGTTTCGCCAGCTCCAGGGCATAGGTCCTTCCTAGGCCCGCGCCGGCGCCGGTCACTATCGCCACGCGGCCGTCGAAACGGACCTCGGGAAGAGCCGCGGCGGCCCCGGGCTGGGGAACCGCTTTCCAGAAGTAGCCGGAAAAGCCCCGCTCGTCATCGGTGAACCGCCGCCTGAAGGCCATCTTCACCGGGAGCCCCACCTTGCAGTCGGCCAGTTCGCAGTCCGTGAAATCGGCCATGAAGCGGCCTCCCCCATCGAACTGGACCATGCCGTAGATCGCGGGTGGATTCACCGATACGGCCAAGAGGTCGCCCGTGAAGGTCTTGATCCGGGCGGGCACGTCGGCGAATTCGTAGTCCTCCTGGGTGTCGACATGTCCGCACTTCGGGTTCACGCAGATGTCCATCTTCGGGTACTGGGGCGTCCCGCAGTCCCGGCACTTTCCGCCAACGAGGCCGGTGAGCATCTTGCGCTTCCGCCAGAGGGCCGTCATCGCCGTCTGGGTCGGGGCCTCGCCCCGGATACCCATCTCGGGCTGGATCAGGTTACGGAATTTCAGGAATTTCATGTAATTGTCGATGGTTTTCTTGTTCTCAAGGGAGCCCTTCACGCCGGAGCGCGCGGGGAGCTTCGCAATCGCGTCGGTGACCTTGAAGTAGAGGGCGTCGCACCCCTGTCCGAAACCGGCCAGCAGAATCCCGTCGCCGGGCTTGGCCTGTTCGAGGGCGGCGACGAACATCACGAGCGGATGGGCCGCCCCGGTCTCGCCGCAGACCTCGTGCATCGTGTCGATGACCTTCTCCGGGGCGGCGCCCAGCTTCTTGGCTATCGCCCTGTGCTCCGCCTGGAAGAGGCAGGGAAAGACGACCTTCTGGACGTCGTCCATCGTGATGCCGATTTTTTTGAAGAGGCCGCCCACCGCCTCGGGGATGAACTTCGAGTACCCCTCCTCCCGAAGCCAGCGCTCTTCCCACATGTAGTCGTAGGAGGCCCCTTTGCCCCGGTAATGGTCGACGAAGTCGTAGGAGACTGTGTAGGCGCCCTTGAACTCGGCGATGACCTCCTTGCTGCCGACGAGGAAGGCGGCCGCGCCGTCGCCGAACCACATTTCGTAGAAGTAGGCGGGCCTCGTCTCCCGCTTGTCCGCGGCGGCGACGAGGATGTTCTTCCGGCTTTTCCCCTGCACCACCTCGAGGGCGGTGAGGAGGCCCGTCGTCCCGGCGCGCAGCGACGAGGTGATGTCCGCGGTGATGATGGCGTCCCGGAGGTTCAGAGCCGTCTTGAGGATGCCCGCGTTCTGGCGGTCGGCAAAGGGCAGCGTGGTCGAACAAAGGTATGTGCCGTCGACGGTTTTCTTATCCTTCCCGGCCAGGCAGTCCCGGGCGGCGGCGACCGCCATCGTGAGGGTGTCCTCGTCGTGGTTGCACATGGAGCGCTCCCCCTGGGCGACCATGATGATGGCCGGGGCGAACCAGCCCATCGCCTGGAAGATCGCCATCCGGTTGAGCCTCAGGCGGGGGATGTAGGCGCCGTAGGAAGTGATTCCGATCATATCTTGGTCCCTCCTCTTTTCTTATTGCGCAGCGTCCTGGGCCTTCCTGCGCCGCGTCACGGGGCGGCTCCGGGCCGCCCCGGCGGTTATGAATTCAATGACCGCCGTGGATCCGGGTGCGGCGTCATCCTGCATTACATTTTGAAGAGCTTCTCGATCAGCTGGGATTTCATGATGTCACCCCCGATCTTGAGCTTCCCCGAGGTGTAGGCCTGCATCGCCGGGAGCTTTCCGTTCATCAGATCGAGGAAATCGGCGGCGGCGATCGCGAGCGTGCAGGTGGGGCTTCCGTGCTTCCCCGTTTCCACCTTGCAGGCGCCGTCCCTGATCTCGGCGAACCAATCCCCGCCGCCTTCGCCAGAGATGGTGTACTGGAAAACGACATTAACGCCGGCCGCCTTATCCGCCCGGAAGGCCTGGGGCATCTTTTCGAAGACGCCTGCAACCGAGGTGAGTCCTGCGCCGCCGCCGGCTGGAGCGACCGCGGCCGCTGTGGCTGCCTTCTCCGGCTGCGGCGTGAAGGCGGCGAGCATGTCGCCCATGAGGTCGTTCAACTGCCCGTACTCCCTGGCCCCCTTGAGGCTCTGGATCTTCTCCCAGGCCGCCCCTACCTCCTCGAGAGTGGGAACCTTTTTCCCGTCGCCGATGACCGTGCCGGGGCTCGTCATTACGGCGGCCCGGCCGTAGTACCCGACGCCGGCGTTGTAGATCCGGCCGGTGACCGGGCATTTCTCCGAACAGAGGAAAAGGACCAGCGGCGCGACGAACTCCGGCTTCATCTTCTCGAGAAGGTCGGGGGGGATGATATCGGCCATGAGCCGCGAGGCGGCGATCGGGGCGATGGTGTTGACCTTGATGTCGTACTTCGCCCCTTCGAGTTTCAGGGTGTTCATGAGGCCGACGAAGCCCATCTTTGCCGAGCTGTAGTTCGTCTGGCCGAAGTTTCCGTAGAGGCCGGCGGCGGAGGTTGTCATGATGATCCGGCCGTAGCCCTTCTCCTTCATGACGGCGAAGGCCGGCCGCGTCACGTGGTAGGCGCCGTTCAGGTGGACGTCGAGAACCGCCTGCCAGGTCTCCGGCTCCATCTTGAGGAGACTCTTGTCCCGGAGGATCCCGGCGTTGTTGACCAGGATGTCCACCGTCCCGAAGGCGTCGAGGGCGGCTTTCACGATCTTTTCGCCCCCCTCGGAGGTGGCCACGTTGTCGTAGTTGGAAACGGCCTCTCCGCCTGCGGCCTTGATCTCCTCCACGACCTTCTGGGCCGGCGTCGTCGACCCCTCGCCCGTACCGTCCCGGGCGCCGCCGAGGTCGTTCACGACGACTTTCGCGCCGCGCTTGGCGAACTCGAGGGCATAGACCCGGCCGAGGCCGCCGCCCGCGCCGGTGATAACGGCCACCCTTCCGTCGAACCGGATCTCGTCCTTCGGGATCTCGCCGTATTCGAAGAGGCCGTTGTCGATGACTGTCTCGCCGGTCCGGGTGTTGATCATCCGCCAGACGGCCTTCCCCGCCGCGATCTTCCAGATCAGCGTCCGGATCGGGTCGCCGGGGTAGAGGGGCCGGGAGAAGCGGCAGCCGAGCCGCCGGACCAGCTCCGGCTTTCCAGGCGCGAGGCTCGCCATGAGGGCGCGGCAGGCGAATCCGTGGGTGCACAGGCCGTGCATAATCGGTTTTTCAAAGCCGGCCATCCGCGCGAATTCGGGGTCGACGTGGAGCTGGAAGATGTCCCCGGAGAGGCGGTAGAGCAGCGGCTGGTCGGGGGAGGGGGCGGCGTCCACGGAGAAGTCGGGCGCCCGCTCCGGGAAAGCGACGGGCCTCGGGGGGGCGTCCTCGCCCCCGAAACCGCCGTCGAGGCGGCCGAAGAGGGTGATGATGTTCGTGAAGAGCATCTTCCCGTTGGAATGGGAGGTCTCGCCCTCGGCTATGACCAGGGCCCCCTTCTTCCCTTTGTCGTAGTAGTGGGTGATCTTCCCCTCCGTGGTCAGCGTCCCCGAGGTGGGAATCGGGTTGTGGAAGATCAGCTCCTGCTCTCCGTGGAGGAGCCCCGCAAGGTTGATGTTGGAGGCGACGCCGACCTGGCCCAGGAAGTCGTAAATCGCCGCGATGGAGAAGCTGGGGATCACCTTGAGGTTCTTCTCGTAGGTGTAGTCCAGTTCATCAGAGCCGGCCCCCACGCCGATCGCGTAGAGGATCACATCCTTCCAGTCGTAGTCCTTCTTCAGGGGGCCGATCTTCCTGCCGATTGCATCCATATTGAGTGCCATCTGTTCCCTCCTTAATGGAAATTGTGAATATGCTGCGGGCGTCCTTTTGCGGACGGACGCCGGCGTTATGTCGCTTCGTTCTGCGTGAAGGCCGGGATATGAATGAACTTCAGGGTCTCTTTCACCAGGGCGATGTACCGCTCCCGGTCCACCTTCAGCATGGGGCGAAAAAAGCTTTCGCCGGAAATAAAGTTATGGATGGAGTTCATCACCGCGAGGACCTTCATCGTGGTTTCGGGCGGGACGTTCTTCTTGTCCCGGGCGAGCCCCATGGAGCGGGCGATATCGGCGGTGAACTCGGGGACGATGGCGTCGAAGTTCCCCTCGCAGCGGGTCTTGCCGAAATAGCGGTAGAGAATCAGGTTGGAGACCTCGGGGTGGTCGAATAGGTAGTCGGTCGTCAGGTCGATGGAGATGGCGAGGCGCTCGCTGAGCGGGAGGCCGTGGATCACTTTCTCCACCTCGCTGAGCTTCTGCCGGAGATCCTTGTTGATGTCGACGACCACGGACTCGTAGAGGTCCTTCTTCCCCCCCCAGTGGTAGTGGAGCGTCGAGATGTCGATTCCAACCTCCTGGGCGATCATCCGGGTCGTCGTGCCGTGGAAACCGTACTCGCCAAAGATGCGGCGCGCGACATCCAGGATGCGGGCCTTCATCGATTCGGGGTCCTGGCGGGCCTTTTCGAGGGGGGTGGTCATGGATTCCCTCCAGTCGGTGATTCAATCATTTGATGGAAGTCTAAGAAAAAAGGGGAGGACTGTCAAGGGGAATTGTGACCCTGAACATTTCTTGACTTGCGATAAAAAAGGTAATACATTTATTCGCAAATAGGTATTACGGAGGTGATCCGATGACCGTCGTCAAAGCCACTGTGAAAGGGCAAATCCTCATTCCGGCGCCGATCCGGAAGAAACTGGCAATTGTCAAGGGGACCCCGCTTAGGATTTTTCAGGAGGGGAACCGCATCCTCGTCGAGCCGGTGCAGACGGATATCGTAGGGGAGGGGCGGGGAATGCTGAAATCCGGGGGACGCGTCCTGAAGGCGCTGGTCGAAGACCGGAAAACGGAGGCCGCGCGGTGAAGAAGTACGTCCTGGACAGCCACGCCATGATCGCCTTTTTTGAAGATGAGGCAGGCGCAGATGCCGTCGCTGCTCTACTCCGGGAGTTTCTCGCCAACAAGGCGAAAGGATACATGTCCGTCGTCAACTGGGGGGAGATGTACTATTCGACGATGCGGGAACAGGGAAGAGAGGAGGCAGAAAAGGTCCTCCTCCAGTTCGCGAAGTATCCCATCGGACTGGTCGATGCCGATCAGGCATTGACCCGTGAAGCGGCAAAACTGAAAGGTGCCTACCGGATCGCCTATGCGGACTGCTTTGCCGCCGCCCTGTCCCTGAAACTCAAAGCAATCCTCGTGACGGGAGATCCGGAATTCAGGCAAATGGAAGAAAAGGTTTCCATTCAGTGGATCGATGTAAAGGCGTGATTGCTCCGGTTCCGGCGATATGATTGTCCATGGCGTCGGAAAGGATCTATCCTCGATTATGTTCCAGTCCGGTTTATGTCTTGCCCAACCGTTTCAGCTCCGTTTCTATCAGCTCATGCTCCCCCAAGTGCGCGCGCATGAGGCTCTTCCAGAGTTTTCCGTGGTTGGGGACCCGGAAATGGAGGAGTTCGTGGACGATCACGTAATCCTGGAGACGGTGAGGCATCCCGATCAGCGCCTCGTCAAACGTCAGGCGACCAGAGGTGGAACAGGACGCCCACTTGGTCTTCATCGGACGCACCGTCATGGAACCCCTTATAGTTTAAATGACGCCATCGGCAACGACACGGAGGTTAAATTCATAAGCGCCGCCAAGGTTATCGGCGAGATTCAGGAACGGTGTCATTTTAAAAGCTTTTCTTTGACGTATCGTGAGTTTTTCCGTACAAATATTTTTCATAAGCGGCAAGATTCGATTGATAGAGCATTTATGGAAGCACTTCCGATAACAGATAGAGACCGAAGCATGGCGAAGATCTGCGAAAGCTGCCCGATCTGCCGCTATGCCAGAAGAAAGCAGCAGGGGGTGGCCTTCAGGTTTGTCAAAACGGTTGAAATCAGTATATGTCCCTTCTGTCAGGCGTATGAGAAGGTTCATGGAAGAAAAGCCCATGAGCCAGTAAAATATTGGTAACGTTCAAAAGGTGGGGCAAAGGTTGATTTCGACGGTTTGGATCTGAATGTTGAAATAACCTTTGATGCCCAGTTTCTCTTTCCAGAATTGTTCCCATTTGTCTTTTGCGTATTGTTTAATCAGGATCATTT
>JAHJQP010000192.1 GCA_018819165.1 Pseudomonadota bacterium | reverse complement strand
TCGACTTCGAGGAGGTCCTTGAGCTCCTTCCCGTTGGCATAGTAGGCGACCAGCGGATACCCGGGGGCGCCGTCCGTTCCGAGGCCGAGGGAGAGGGTGCGGAAGATGTCGGCGACGGTGATCGGCCCCTTCAGAAATGAATCCCTGATCACCCCGAGCGGCTCCAGGGTGATGTGGATGTATTCGTAACGCGGACCCTCGGCTCTCTCCACGGCCTGCCGAAAGGCGTCCGTGATCATGTCCCCGATCCCCGTCTCCCCGGGATGGGCGTGGGCAGCCTCCAGGGTCTCCATATCGAATGCGCTCTCGGCGATCACCTGGTCGAACCGGCTGCCGTAGGCGGCGAGATACCCTTTGTCCACCGCCTCCCTGAACCCGGCGATCGCGCGGGCGAGGTCGGGATCATCCGGGATCTCCTTCGTGACGGGCTTCAGTTCATAGCCGGCAAGCGACACGCCGTTTTCCCGGGTATAATCGAGGCCGAGCCGGCCGAGATAGGCGCCGTAGCAGCCGGCCGAGACGATGAGGGTCTTACCGATGACGATGGGCCTGGGCAGGACTCTGTGGGTGTGGCCGCTGATGATCACGTCGATCCCGGGGACGGCCCGGGCGAGGTTCTCGTCCTCGGAGCGCTTCTTCACCGGCGAGGTGCCGGAGTGGGAGAGGCAGACGATGAGATCGACCTTCTCTTTGTTCTTCAGGATTTCCACGATCTTTCTGCTGCTCTCGATGGGATCGCCGAAGGTGACCGGTGTGGCGAAGGGTGCGTCCCCCGCGGCATCTTTACCGAGGATGCCGAACAGGCCGATGCGGATGCCCCGGCGCTCGACCACCGTGTAGGGGACGACCGGGTACTCCCGGAACGCCTCACGGAGGGCGCGGTCCCCCTTGCCGTCCGGGCTGAAGACGATGTTTGAGGCGACCATGGCGGGGAGCCTTTTTTCTGCGGCGCGGGCCCGCCGGAGCGCCTTCGCGAGGCCTGCGGGATGGAAGTCGAAATCGTGGTTCCCGAGGGTCAGGGCGTCGTAGCCCATCGCCGCCATGAGACGGAGTTCCGCCGCCTCCGTCATGAAGGCGGTGTGAAAGAGAGTCCCCATGCTGAAGTCGCCGGCGTCGACGAGGAGCGTCCGGTCGTCCTCGCGGTTCTCGCAGATGAGCAGCAGGGCGACTATCCCCGGGATCGCCCACCGTAAAAAACGATGTCGTCTCATGGAAGGTCTCCTTTCTTCGTTCCAGCCTCTCTCCCGGACGTTCACGCACCTGCAATAGGGCCGCCGTCTTTCTTGGGCTCCGTCAGGTCCAGGCGGCCGATGGGCAGGAGACACAACAGGGTGACGGCGCCGACAAGGATGAAGGAGATGCCGAACATCCCCGCATCCCCGAAAATCCCCAGGAGGGTCGGGATGAGACCGGCGCCGATCAGATAGGCGATGAAAATGGTGAGCGACACGGAGAGGTTCCGCGCCCGCGGTTCGGCGATGCGGGAGAGGACCGTGAATCCCGCCGGGAAGAAGCAGACCGTCAGCATCGGCTGGAGAAAGACCATCAGCACCACCCACCGTCCCGGGAGGGCGCCGAGGAGGATGGCGGCGAGGCCGTTGAAGAGAATGACCGCGGCTATCGTCGGTTTCGGGCCGAAGCGGTCCGAGATCCAGCCGGAGAAGAGGGCCATGACGATCACCGGAACGCGCGACAGCCCGAGCAGCGTATTGGCCAGACTCCGGTCAAGTCCCCTCTCGGCGACGAGGTAGAGCGGGATCATGCTGTATATCCCCATGCTGGAGGCGATGGCGAGGCAGAAAAGGATGGCCATGATCCAGAAAGAGGGTCTGCCGGTCAAGAGCCTGATGTTTCCAAGCGTCGGCGCCTCCCCCGTAAAATCGCCGCCCGGGCCGATCCGGAGAAAGGTCAGTCCCAACAGGATCGATGCGCCGCCGATCAGGGCGATGATCGCCTGCCAGGGAAAGAGGAGGAGAAGGGCCTCGACCAGCAATGGGGCGGCGATATAGGCGAGGGAGGGGGCAAGTTCGTGGACGGCGAGCGCCCTCCCCCAATGGGCGGAACCGATGCTGGAGGTGATGGTCGTGATTCCCGAAGGGAGGTAGATCCCGGTTGAGACGCCCACGAGGAACAGGCCGAAGCGGATCATCCAGAGGGTTTGGCTTGCGGCGATCAGCAAGAAGGCACAGCCGCAGGCGACCGAGGCCAGCGCGATCGTCCGGCGGTGAGTCAGGCGCGAGGAAAGGAACCCCGATCCGATCAGTCCCGTCGAATAACCGAGGGCGATCATCATGAAGAAGGCGCCAGCCGCGGTGTGGCCGAGGCCAAGCTCTTTTTCGATCACCGGCAGCAGCGGCGCCAGGACGACCCGCGAGAGGAAGTTGAGGAGAAAGATGCCGGTCAGAAGCCCGAGCAATACGAGCTGGGATTTTCGCGAAAGAGAAAGATTCGTCATCGTCCGGCCTCCGCGGCGCCTTCCCGATGCTTCCGGCAGGCAGCGATGAGGAGCGGGAGGAAGGAGACGAGTTCCTCCACGACGGCGACGTCGGCCACCCGGAAGATGGCGGCCTGCGGGTCACGGTTGACGGCGACGATGTACTGAGAACCGCGCATCCCGGCGAGGTGCTGGAGGGCGCCGGAGATGCCGCAGGCGATGTAGAGACGGGGCGAGACGGTCTTTCCGGTCTGGCCGATCTGATACCGGCAGGGGAGCCAGCCGGCGTCGCAGACGGCCCGCGATGCGCCGATGGCCGCACGGGAGAAGAGGAAGGCAAGTCGGCGGAGAAGTTCGATGTTTTCCTCGCCTCCGATCCCCCGGCCGGCAGAGACGATGACCTCCGCTGCGGCCAGGTCGGCGGCCTCGTCCGGGGCGGGGAGCAGGCCGAGCGGCCGGGTCTTCAGGGGAATGTCCGGAACGGAAATCATCTCCGCCGCGGGCGGTCCGGCCCGGTCGCCTTGCACTTCGGATTTCTTCTCTTTCAGGGTTGTTACCCCGGTTGGCGGAATCTCCTTGCGGCGGAACTCCTCCGGGAGGAGGACTGTCTCGTTTTGTGTAGTGTTTGTCCCGTCTTTCCGGGCTTTGTCCATAGGAGATGAAGGCGCATCGCCACGGCGGAAGGCCCCCGGGAGGAGCGTCACGACAGCCGTTTCCGCTTCCGGAACGATCTCCATTTGCAGCTTTCCCTTGAGGATGGAAAGGCTGAAAATCGGACCTTCCGCCTCAATCCGGAAGGCCTCGACGGCCGTGATGCACGCGGCGCCGAGGCGGACGGCAAGGCCGGGCGCGAAATCGGCGCCGTTGGCGTTGTGGGAGACGCAGATGAAACGGGTTTTCCGCGCCGCTAAAAGGGGGGCGAGGGCTTCTTTCCATGCCTCGGCGCTGTACGAGGCGAGGCTCTCCCCTTCGATGCCGGTCACGGCGACGCCGGGCAGCCGGGCGAGCTCCGCTGCGGCGGCGCCGATTCCCCTTCCGGGGAGAAAAACCCGGATCGGTTCGGCCGCATTCCGCCGGAGAGACTTCGCAAAGGCGATCAGCTCCAGGGAAACCGGTGCCGGCTGTCCTTCTGCCGCAACCTCCGCGATGACCACAATTTCTGCGTTCATTTTAACACTTTCCCGTGCTACAGCAGCGCCTTCTCCCGGAAGAGCTCCGCCAGCCGTTCCGCCTTCTCCGCCGGTGTCCCCGTGAGAAAGAGTGTTTTTGCCGCCGGCGCCGGTAAAAAGAGAAGGACAACGCGCTCGCGCCGGGGCGGAGCCGGCAGGTCCCCGGCTCGCACCGTCATCATGGGCTGCGTACGCGCCCGCAGGACATGGGAGAGGGCTGGATAACGCGGCCGGTTGATTCCCGACTGGAGAGAGAGCAGCGCAGGGAGGGGCATCTCCAGGGCCTCCCGGAGGCCGCCCTCCAGCTCCCGCTCCACGCGGATCGTCATTCCGTTCGGGGGAATCGTCTCGGCCACGACCGCCGTAGCGCAGGGGAGTCCCAGGCGTTCGGCCAGCATCGGGCCGGTCTGGGCCTGCATGTCGTCCTCCGCCATGACGCCGGCAAGGATCAGATCGTAACCCCTATCCCGGACGTATGCGGCGATCAGGGCGGCGACCTCGCCGGGCAGCGGTTCTTCCTCCCCTTCCCGGAGGATATGGATCGCCTCGTCGGCGCCCAGCGAGAGGGCGCGCCGGAGAACAGCGGCCGCCCGCGCCGGACCCACAGAGAGTGCCTCCACCACTGTGCCGGGGAAAGCCTCCCGGATCTGCAGGGCCTCCTCGACGGCAAACTCGTCGAAACGGTTCATCCGCCAGGCGCCGCCCGTAACGGCGAAGGAACGGCCGTCGGCGCCGATCCGGATCGGCGCCTCGGCGTCCGGCACCTGCTTGATGCAGACGAGGATTTTCACCTTGTCACCCCCTCTTTTCCTGGTCGAAATTCAACGCCCTGATCGGGTAGGGGATCACGATGCCCTCCCTGGCAAAACGCTCATGGATCCGCTTGATGAACTCATGCTTGATGAGATACTGATTCACGAACTCCTTTCCCCTCAGAATTGCGTTAAAGTCGATGCTGGAGGTCCCGAAGGCCTTGTAGCGGATGAAGGGGGTGAAATCGGGGACGCCTCCCGGCACCTCCCTCATCACCTCCGTCGCCGTCTCGCAGGTGACCCGTTCGACCTTTGCGAGATCACTGTCGTAATGGACGCCCAGGCCGACCAGGACGGCCATGTCCTTGTCCTGCAAAGTGTAGTTCATCACGATCATTTCCGTCAATTTCGCGTTGGGGATCAGGACGAAATTGCCGGCCAGCGTCCGGATCTTCGTCGTCCGCCAGCTGATGTCGTTCACATAGCCCTCTTCGCCGGATTCGAGTTTCAGGTAATCCCCCACCCGGATTTGACGGTTCACGATGATGTGAAATCCCGCAAAAAAGTTCGAAAGGGTGTCCTTGAGCGCCAGGGCGACGGCAAGGCCGCCCACGCCTAATGTCGCAAGGATCGGGGCGATGGAGATCCCGAGGCTGTTGAGGATGATCAGGGCCGCCACCCCGTAGACGACGATCCGGATGATATGCTCCGTCAGGCTGGTGACCGGCAGGGCCGATTCTATCTTCTCGGCGCGGATCCGGGTGAATCCGCACAGAATGTTCGCCGCGACCATAGCCACCGCGATGATGGCGAGGATGGACATCCCCTTATTCGCCCTTTCGACCAGGCCTTTGGGCAGCTTCGAGACCTCGATGGCCGCATAGACCCCCAGCATGAGGCACAGCAAGAGGAAGGGGGATCTGGCGGCGGAGATGATCGTATCTCCCATCCGGGATCCCGTTTTCGCCGCCCAACGGGAAAGGCGTGAAAAGAGATAGGTCCTCAGAACATATCCCGCCAGCAGGATGATCAGAAATATCCCCAGGGGGATGAGGATCTCCAGGGATTTTTGAATCGATTCGCTCGTCAGCAGCTTATCCATTTTGTCATTCCTCCTTTAAATCAAGTTCGCGAAGGGGCCTAAATCCGGGGACGCGATCACGGGGATATCGCGTGGCGGATTTTCCATATGCGGCCTCACATCATTTCGTACTTCCGAAGCTTCTGGTGAAGGGTCCGGCGGGTGATGCCGAGGCGGCGGGCCGCCTCGCTCTTGTTGCCGCCGGCGGCTTCCAGGGTCCTGAGGATCGTCTCCCGCTCCACCGCTTCGAGGGAGGTGGCCTCGGCGCCGGCGATGTTCCGGGCAGCCGGCGGCGCCGCGCCGTTTTGTTCCGGCAGGAGAAGGGAGAGCTCCGTCTCGTCGAGGACTTCTCCCGGGGAGAGGACTACCCCGCGTTCGACGGCGTTCATCAGCTCCCGGACATTTCCCGGCCAGGGGCGCCTGAGGAGCCGGTCCATCGCCTGCGGGGTGAAGCCCTGGATCGCCTTATGGTTTTTCTCGGCGAACCGGGTGAGGAACTCCTGTGCCAGAAGCGGGATGTCCTCCAACCTCTCTCTGAGCGGCGGGACGTGGAGGGTGACGACGTTGAGCCGGTAGAAGAGATCCTCCCGGAATCGCCCCGCCTCGATCTCTTTCAGGAGGTTCCGGTTTGTCGCGGCGATGAGGCGGACGTCGACCTGGAGCACCTCCTCGCCGCCCACGCGGGTCAACTCCCGCTCTTGGAGGACGCGCAGGATCTTCACCTGCATTCCGAGCGACATCTCGCTTACTTCGTCCAGGAACAGACTCCCCCCGTCGGCCTGGCGGAACTTCCCCTCCTTCCGCCGGTTTGCCCCGGTAAAGGCCCCCTTCTCGTGGCCGAAAAGCTCCGATTCCAAAAGGGTCTCGGTGATCGCTGCACAGTTGAACTTGATGAAGGGGCGGTCCTTCCGGAGGCTGTTATAGTGGATGAGCCCCGCGATCATCTCCTTGCCCGTTCCCGATTCGCCGGTGATGAGGACCGTCGCTTCCGATGGAGCTACCTGGGCCGCGGTGTCGAGGAGCCGCTTCATGGCGATGGAGCGGCCGATCAGGTTCCGCCGGTCGAAGCGCTCGCCGAGGCTCTCCTTCAGGCGGCGATTCTCCTCCTTGAGATGGCTGTGGTCCATTGCCCGCTCCAGCGTGAGACGGAGTTCATCGAAATCGAGCGGCTTGGTGAGGTAGTCGTAGGCCCCCTTCTTGAGCGCCTCGACGGCCGTTTCCACGGAGGCGTAGGCGGTCATGATGACGATGGGGATCGACGGGTTGAAGGCCTTGATCTCGGACAGCGCTGCGAGGCCCGAGATCTTGATCATCCGGATGTCCATGAGGATCAGGTCGAAGGGCTGCCTCCGCGTCGCCTCGACGGCGCTCCCGCCGTCGTCGGCCTCCGTGATCGCATATCCCCATCCCGAAAGCAGCGTCCGGAGCATCGTCCGGTGGGACAGGTCGTCATCCGTCACGAGGATCGACTGTTTCGCTTTCATACTCCCTCACCCTTTCGTGTCAAGCCGATGATCCGGACCGCCGCGGGGGCTTCCCTCTACCCCCTGCCCGCCGATACGGGCGGGGAGGGGCGTCTCTTCCTGCATTGCGGGCAGGAGAATGGTCACGGTCGTGCCCCGCCCCGGCTCGCTCGCCACAAGGACTTCGCCGCCGTGGGCCTCGACGATCCTGAAGACGATGGCGAGGCCGAGGCCGGTTCCCGACGATTTCGTCGTGAAGTAGGGATCGAAGATGCGGGGAAGGTCCTCCTTCCGGATGCCGGTCCCGGTATCAGAGACCTCGATCCGGACGGTTTGCCCGTCCTGCCGTGCGAGGGACACGCGGAGGATTCCTCCTGTCTCCATTGCCGCGAGGGCATTCAGATAGAGATTCAGGAAGACCTGGCCGATCCGGTCGGAGTCCGCCGTGACCGCTCCGATTTCCGGCGGCAGGTCCGCCTCGACCGCGATCCCCTTTTCCCGCGCCTGGCCTTCGATGGTCTTCAGGGCATGACGGATCACCGTCTGGAGGGAGGTCTGTGCCTTGTTCATCGTCATCGGCCGGGCGAATTCCAGGAGCTGGGTGATGACGCGGTTCAGACGATCCACCTCGCGGATCATCACTTCCGCCGTTTCCCGGTCGTCGGTGTTGTCCCGGTAGCGTTCCCGGAAGTAGGTGGCGAACCCCTTGATCGAACTGAGCGGATTCCGGATCTCGTGGGCGACGCCGGCGGCGAGACTTCCAAGTGAGGCGAGACGCTGGCTTCGGGCCACTTCCTGCTTGAGACGCTTCACCTCCGTCATGTCCCGAAAGAGAATAACGTAGCCGAGGAAGGGGCCGTCATCCTCGTGGAGCGTCGTCGCGATCACCTCCAGCGGGATCGTCCGCTCCCGGGCCACGGTGCAGTTGATCTCCCGCTCGATGATCCCCCTTTCCGCTGCGAGTTCCTGGAAAAGCTCCCGGCAGTTCCCCGGGAGGATATCCTCCGCCTGTTTTCCGAGGACCTCTCCGGCTTTCCTTCCGAGGATCGCCTCCGCCGTCTGGTTGAAGGCGATCAGCAAGCCCCCGGCGTCCGCGGCGACGAGGCCGATGGGCATGTTCTCCACGAGGCTGTCGGAGAAGGCCTTGATCCGGGAGAGCGAGCTCCGCGCGGCGCGGTATCCCTGGGCCAGGAGTAGCGAAATGATCCCGGAGCAGCCGATGAGGAGGAATATGACAGCCATCCAGATCGTATGGAGGGTGTCCTCCTTGTGGGCGGCCACGATCGGCCCCATGTCCAGACCGACGAAAATGACCAGTCCGGGAGGGGCTTCCTCCTTCTCCTGCCCCGGCCCGCCCGGCCCCACTATCATCGGATCGGGGAATCCCGGGAGAGGCTCGGCCGTCGGCGCGAACTGTCTGTAGAGCTCGAAGGTGTCGGCGCCTTCGCTGTTGGGAACCTGGCGCCAGGCGAGCTTTTCCGACCCGGCGATCTTCACCAGATCGAGATCAGTCCCGTAGATCTCGCCGATCCGGGCCGGATCGCTGTCGGCCAGGATCGTTCCCAGGGTGTCGGTGACGATCAGGTAGTCGATGTCCGGCTGCTGGCCCGTCTCCACGAGCAGCTTCTGGAGCTGGAACCCCCCCCAGTGCATCCAGATGGCCGTCCGGGCGCCCGCCTCGAAGGAGCGGATCAGGGCCGCCCCCTTCTCCACGAGGAGGCGGGTCGTCTGCTCCTTCTGCCGGTTGATGTTCTCCAGAGTCATGAAGATGAAGAGCGGCACGAGGATCACGACCGC
>JAHJQP010000191.1 GCA_018819165.1 Pseudomonadota bacterium | reverse complement strand
CTTCACCCTCACCCCGCCTTTGTTTTTCTCCGTCTCTACAATATCGCCCGGATCGACGAAAACCCCCATCTTGCCGAGAGGAAGATCATCACGGCGATCACCGTGGCCATGAACATCAGGCGGTTCGCCGCAAGGATGTGCGCGCGAGCGAGCGGCACGACCGGATCACCGATCTCGGGCAGGTCGACGGGCCGCCCCCGGCGTTCCATGACCCCCCCGAGACGGACCCCGAGCGCCCCGGCGAACGCCGCCTCGGCGATCCCCGCATTCAGGCTCTGGTGCTTCCGCCCGTCGCGGTTGGCGATACGCCAGGCGGCGGAGGTCCGGAAACCGAGGAGGGCTGCAGCCGCGGTCAGGATCGGCGCCGCAATCCTGGCTGGGAGGTAGTTCGCCCCGTCATCGATCTTTGCGGCGGTCTGTCCGAAATCGAGGTAGCGTTCGCTCTTATACCCGATCATCGAGTCGAGAGTGTTGACTGCCTTGTAGGCCATCGCCGCCACCGGCCCACCGAGCGCCGCGAAGAAAAGCGGGGCGATGATCCCGTCCACGGTGTTCTCGGCGACGCTCTCCACGGCGGCGCGGATGACCTCGGTCTCGGTCAGGCGTTCCGTGTCTCGTCCGACGAGCCACGAGACGAGACGCCTCGCCTCCGCCAGGTCGAATCTCTCAAGCGCCCGGTAAACTTCAAGACTGTGGCGGGCGAGATCCCGGGCGGCGATGGTCGTGTAGAGGACGACGATCCCGATCGCATCCCCAAAAAGGGGGTGGATCTGCCCCGCGATTCCGATCAGGGCGGCCGTCGCGAGGGCAGTGACCAGGATCACGGTCAGGGCCGTCACGGCCCCGGCGGCGCGGGCGTCGGGGATCGCCCTCCGGGCCGGACCCTCCAGCGCCGCGATCAGGCGGCCGATGAGGCGGACCGGGTGGGGAAACCACCGGGGGTCCCCCAGCGCGAGGTCGAGAAGAATGGCGATCAGGATCTGGTATTCCAGTCTCATTTACGGCGACTCCGCAAAAAGTCCCCAAAAAACAAGGGCCGTCATTAAAGCCTCATGATCCGATAAATATCGTCCATCCGCAGGGATCGCCGGACCGTCGCAGCGAGCCTCTCGAAGGCCGGCTCCAGGTCGTAGATGGCTGCGATCCGGCCGAGGGGGGCGAGACCTCGCCGCACCCGGAGGCGGTCGATAAACCAGCGGCGGAAACCGTCCGCGTCGAAAACCCCGTGGAGATAGGTTCCCCAGAGACGTCCACCGTCCGCGCCAACGCCGATGCCTTCGCCATCCTCCCTACGGAGCAGCGGGGAAAGATTGCCCCTGTCGGTGAGGCCGTGGTGGATCTCGTAGCCGTAAACCTCGCAGCCCGAAGCGAGGTGCATGGCGGCGACGCGCGTTAGGGTCTTTTCCCGGGCGAGTGTCGTTCGGACGGGGAGCAGCCCCAGACCGGGGAGCGTCCGGCTGCCGGCGGACTCGATCCCGAACGGATCCGCGATCTCCATTCCCAGGATCTGGAGGCCGCCGCAGATCCCGACGATCTCCGTCCGGCCTCCGCGCGCCAGCTCCATGATCTTCTGCACCATCCCGCGCTCCTTCAGGTCCGCGAGATCGCCGATCACGTTCTTGCTCCCGGGAAGGATGACGGCGTCCGGCGTGTCCAGCTCCGATGGGGACCGGACGACGCGCAGGCGGACGTCCGGTTCGATCCGGAAAGGATCGAAGTCGGTGAAGTTCGAGATGTGGGCAAGGTCAATGACGTCGATCTCCACGTGCTCGCCCTCGGGGGCGCGGCCGTCGATGAGGCCGTCCCTGAAGCTGACGGAGTCCTCCTCGGGGAGCCCGAGGTCGCGGAGGTAAGGGACGACGCCGAGGACGGGCCGCCCCGTATGCCGGAGGACATATTCGTGGGCCTCCGCGAGGAATGCCTCCTGGCCGCGGAAGCGGTTCACGACGAAACCCTTTACCAGCGCCCTTTCTCGCTCGCTCAGAACCTCCATCGTCCCCACGAAAGAGGCGTAGACGCCGCCCCGGTCGATGTCGCCGACGATCAGGACCGGCGCATCCGCGTAGAGGGCCATGTTCATGTTCACGATGTCCCGCTTCTTCAGATTGACCTCGCCGGGGCTTCCCGCCCCTTCCATGACGATCGCGTCGTATTCGGCGGCAAGCGAATCGAAGGCCTCCCGCGCAGCGGCGAAGGGGGGCGTCCGGTCGCGGGTGTACTCCCAGAAGTCCGTGTTCCCGACGGGCTTTCCGAGGACGATGACCTGGGAGCCGGTGTCGCTGTTGGGCTTGAGCAGCACCGGATTCATCCGGACGTCGGGATCGATTTTGCACGCCTGCGCCTGGACGACCTGCGCCCGCCCCATCTCGCCGCCGCCGCGGGTGACGTACGAGTTGAGGGACATGTTCTGCGCCTTGAACGGAGCGACCCGGCAGCCGTCCTGGAGGAGGATCCGGCAGAGAGCTGCAGCGAGGATGCTTTTCCCCGCATTCGAGCCGGTCCCCTGGAACATGATCACAGGAGTCCGCCGCCGAACCTTATTTTTACACGCAGCGCCCAGTGCCTTCCGGAGGGAGTCGCAGAAGCGGCCGTTCTCGTCGGCCGTTCGGACGGCGACGCGGAAGAACCGCTGATCGAGGCCGGCGAAGTTGTCGCAGACCCGAATGGCGATCCCGTCGGCGAGGAGGCGGCGCGCGAGCTCGGAGGCGGAGACGTCCCCGCGATCGATGCGGATCAGGAGAAAGTTGGCCGTCCCCGGATAGACGGCCAGCCCCGGGATCGCCTGGAGTTCCCCGGTGAGCTCCGCGCGCCGCTCGCGGACGAAGCGACGCGTTTCTTCTGCGTATTCGACGTCGCGAAGGGCCGCCGCGCCGACAGCCTGGGCGAGGGTGTTCACCGACCATGGCGGAGCGATGGCGCGCAGTCGCCGGATGATCTCCCGGTCTGCAACGATGCCGCCCAGGCGGAGACCGGGGATGGCATAGAATTTGGTGAGCGACCGCAAAACGATAAGGTTCGAAGGCCTTTCCCTCGCGAGGAGGCTCTCTTCCGCGACAAAGTCGGCGAAGGCTTCGTCGACGACGAAGGCCGTTTCCGGACGGCTGCAGGCGAGTTGCCGGAGGGCGTCGGCGGGAAAGAAAGAACCGGTCGGATTGTTCGGCCGGCCTAAGAAAACGATCTCATCCCCCCGGAGGGCGGCCTCGATCTCCGCGAGGTCCGGGACGAAGCACCGCTCCTCCCGGAGGAGAATCCGCTCCACAGTCAGCCCCGCCAGTTTGGCCGCGGCGGCGTAGTCGGCGTAGGCGGGGACGGGGATAACGGCGATCCCCTTTCCGAGGACCCGCGGCAGAAGATAGAGGAGCTCCGTTTCGCCGTTCCCCATGAGGACCTCTTCCGCCGCGACGCCGAAACGCCCGGCGAAGGCCCGGACGAGATCCGTGCAGTCAGGATCGGGGTAGTGGACGAGGGAGCTCACCTGCGCGCTGATCAGGGGGCGGAGCCACTCCGGGGGGCCCAGAGGGTTGATGTTGGCCGAAAAATCGAGGATCTCCCCGGCAGGTCTCCCTGCGGCGGCCGCGAGTTTCGTGATGTTTCCACCGTGCCGGTCCGTCATAAGACGCCTCCGTGGAGAAGCGCCGCCGCGACGAGGGCGGGGCAAAGTTCGGTCAGCTCGCAGGCTGCCCCTAAGGTGTCGCCGGTCAGCCCGCCGATCCGCCGGAAACTGTAGGCCGCAAAGAGGAGGGCGGCGAGGAAGGCAACCCCGCCCGCGATCAGCCCCGGAACGCGACCAGCGAGACCGCCCACGGCAAGAAGAACCGCGAGCGACCAGATGGCGTGGAGGCGCGACCGTCTCCGGTGAAAGACCGCGGCGAGCCCCCCCTCCGGGCGGACATAGGGGAGGAGGGCCATGTTCGTAAGCAGGGCGCAACGACCGGAGAGGGGTGTCAGGAGGAGGACCCACCAGCGCCAGGGGCCGGCAACCGAGGCGATGAGCGCGATCTTGAGGGAGACCGCGCAGACGATAGCGACGACCCCCATCGGCCCGGTCCGGCTGTCCTTCATGATGGCGAGTATCCGCTCGCGGGGGCGGGCGCTGAAAAAGCCGTCCGCCGTGTCGGCGAGGCCGTCGATGTGGAGGGCGCCGGATACTGCGATCAGCATAATGACGGCCAAGACGCTGGTCACCGGTACGGGAAAGAGATGTCCCAGTCCCCAGTCCAGAATGGCGACCGCCCCCCCGATCAGGAGGCCGACGACGGGGAAGAAGGGGAGTGATCCCCCCAGCGTCCGCTCGTCGGGACTGAGATCCGCAGCGAGGGGCAGGATCGTCAGGAACTGGAGCGCTGCTAAAAACCTTTTCATGATGCCCTCGCAAGAATCGCCAAAAGCCATGATTGGGGCACGGCGAAGTCGTCTTTCATGAGCTTGCCTTCGATACCATCGCTTCGTCGAACGTGGCCACCTCCGTCAGGACCCGGACGGCGGCCTCCAGGAAATTCATCGCCAGCGCCGCCCCTGTTCCCTCGCCGAGACGGAGGTCGAGGTCGATGAGCGGCTGCTTGCCTAAGATCTCCAGGGCGACGCGGTGCCCCTTCTCCACGCTCCGGTGGGCGGCGATCATGTAGTCCGCCGCCATGGGGCAGAGTGAGTGGGCGATGAGCGCCCCCGCGGTGGAGATGAAGCCGTCCACGACGACCGGCTTTTTGAGCGCGGCGGCCCCCAGGATGAGGCCGGCGATCCCCCCGATCTCGAATCCGCCCACCTTGGCGAGAACGTCCAGACCGTCCTGCGGGTCGGGGCTGTTCACCTGCAGGCATTTTTCGATGACGCGGACCTTGCGAGCGAACTGCTCCTCGTCGATTCCGGTGCCGTGGCCGGTGACCTCCGCTGCGGGGCAGCCGCTGAAGACGGCGACGATCGCGCTGCTGGGGGTCGTGTTCCCGATCCCCATGTCTCCCGTCCCGAAGACGTCGACCGCTTCCGCCGCCCTTCTGGCGATGTCGATGCCGGCCTCGAGGGCGCGGATCGCCTCCTCCCGGCTCATTGCCGGGCCCTGCGCCATGTTCCGCGTGCCAGGACCGATCCGCCGGGAGACGATCTTCCCCGCGGCGGCCAGTTCGCTGAGATCCGCGGCTACACCCATGTCCACGACGGTGACCGTGGCGCCTGCCTGGCGGGCCAGGGCGTTGATCCCCGCTCCGCCTGCAACGAAGTTATAAACCATCTGGGGCGTTACCTCCTGCGGGTATTTGCTCACCCCTTCGGCGACGACGCCGTGGTCCCCGGCCATCGTGAAGATCGCCTTCCGGGCGATGGGCGGCCGCATGGAGCGAGTGATCCCCGCCAGGTCCTCGGCGAGATCGAGGAGGCGCCCGAGCGCCCAGTAAGGCATGGTCAGCGACTCCAGACGCCTGTGCGCCTGCACCCGGACGGCGGCGTCCGGGGGGACGATTGCAGAAATAGTATCCTGCAGTAAATTCATTTCAACTCCTTTTTGTTGTCACCCTACGGCTTTACCCTCCGATTTCAGAAGGAGTGGGAGGCCGAAGACGACGAGTGTGACCGTTACGGCAGCCGCCGCGATCAGCTGGTTGCAGCGCCCGGCGCAGTCGCGGAATCGCTGGGCCATGCGTTCTCTCTCAAAATAAAAAAATCCCCGCGCCTTTCGACGTGGGGATGCCGTATTTCATCCTCAATCCGGTTCCGATCCGCAACCCCTCTCCACGAGGGTCATAACAACAGGTCAGCCTGCGGGCAGGTCTTCTGGCTTCCGGATCATTCTCCGGCCGCGCCTTCCCATCCTTTCAGGATAGTGACGTCAAGCGGCCTTTGTCCCCGGCTACAGCGGCGGGACCGCGACGGACTCGCACCGTCTTCCCTGTCGCCCGGAGGGGCGACCCGCAGGGATATGGCCCCCTCATATTACAGCCCGTCGCGTCTGTCAAGAAGAATGTCCGGCAGAACCTCCTCCCTTCCCCCGCCCGTTCTTAGAGCGAACACTTTCCTTGCAGGTTCGAAAGCTTTTCCAGCAGGAGCACGAAACTGGAATTGTCCATATCGCCCTGTCCGTCGTTGAGCGTTTCGGTCATCAGTTCGCGCACCTGCGCCGTCACGGGCAGTGCTGCGCCGTACGCCCTGCCGGCTTCTATGGTGATGTCCAGATCCTTGCGATGCAGGCGCATTCGAAAGCCGGGTTTGAAGTTTCTCTCGATCATCCGCTGCCCGTGGAATTCCAGAATGCGGCTGTAGGCCGCGCCGCCCATCAACGCCTGACGCACCTTGACCGGATCGACGCCGGCCTTTGCAGCGAAGACCAGCGCCTCGGCCACCGCTTCGATATGGATGGAGGTGAGGATCTGGTTCGCGGCTTTGGTAATCTGTCCCGCGCCCGAATCGCCGATGAGCAGAATCGTTTTACCCATCGCCTGGAAAACGGGCATGGCACGATTGAACGCCGCTTCCTTGCCGCCGACCATGATCGAAAGCATCGCATTCCGCGCGCCAATGTCGCCGCCGCTGACTGGCGCATCAAGAAAATCGCAGCCGTGCGCTTCGGCTTCGCTGGCAAGTTTGCGAACTGCAAGCGGCGAAATCGTGCTCATGTCGATGATCAACATCCCCGGGCGGACGCCGTCGAACACGCCGTCCCTGCCTGCGACGACCTGTTCGACGTCGGGCGTGTCCGGCAGCATCGTGATCACGACATCGCTCTTCTGCGCGATCTCTTTCGGCGTGTTGCACCACACCGCGCCCTCGGCAAGCAGATCCTCGACCCTGGAGCGCGTGCGCGTCAGCACATTTGCCGGGTAACCTGCTTTCATGAGGTTGCGCGTCATCGGCTTGCCCATCGCGCCGAGACCGATAAAGCCAATGCGTTCCATAATGCCTCCCCTTGGACGTACAACCGTGCGTCCCTGATATTTAGAACGACGGGACCACTTTAGTTACATTATCGTCTATAGTCAAGGCAAGAACCACAACGGTTGCGTCAGGCGCGGTGCGTAGCGAAGCGGAGCGCCGCCGCCTGCACGCGGTGTTGGGCGGCTTTTTCGCAACTGATTTTGCAATATTATTTCAAATCCGTGTTTTTTCGGAGTATTTGATCAGTAATTTCTGGCGCTATCAATTTTAGCCATAATCCTAACTTGCCTTGTAGTGTCATCACAACTTCGCGCTTGCGCTTTGCGACCGCTTCAACGATTAGTCGAGTGCAAGTCTCTACTGGCATTGCACCTTTCTCATGTATTGAGATTTCACCTGTTGGCCTGCCATCTGCTCTAATTGCCCGGCTGCTAATGCCTGTGCTAACCCATCCAGGGTAAATTATCGTCACACTGACACCACTACCAGCCAATTCAATTCGGAGGGACTCGAAAAATTCAGCCATCGCATGCTTACTCGCTCCATAGCCATCTGCTGTTGCAGATGGAAACTTGCCGCGGAGGCTGGATATACCTACCAAGCGTCCACGGGTTTCTTTTAGATAGGGTAGTGCATAATGGGTGCAATATACACTGCCGAAAAAGTTCACCTGAATAACCTTCTCAAATAAAGTTAGGTCATGCAATGCGTCAAATCTAGATGCTAAACCGAAACCTGCATTATTGATCAGGGTATCAACCCGCCCATATTTCGCAACAGTACGCTCAATTAGGTTTTGGCATTGAGATTGTTCAGCAACATCCGTGGGTATAACGACGGCCTTACCACCTCGTTGGTGACATTGTTTTGAAACTTCTTCTAATTGCTCAGCATTGCGAGCTGCCAAAGCAAGCCACGCCCCTTGTTCGGCAAGCCGCAACGCCAAGTGCTGACCAATCCCAGATGATGCGCCTGTTATGATAATGACATTTTCTAAAAACGTCTGTTTGCTCATTTAATCAATCTCTCCTCAGCCGCCCAACGGTGCTGCGGATCAGCGGCTGGCGTACACGCGAGCTTGCTCGCGGGAACGGCTGCCCGCTGCAGCCGCTTGATGGACTGGCGCGAAGCGCCAGGACAAAAGCGGATGGCAATCAGCAGCGCCGCTGGCTCGGCGTGAAGTACCGAAAAGTATGGAAGAAACATCACTTACTCTCACCCTCTGACGGATTCGCCGTCCGCTGCAGTTTTTTGTTCGGCAGGGCCGTTCACGAGGTACGTGACGGCAACCGCATGTTGTTAACGACGGTCAGGAAGCGCTGCCCAAACGCCAAGGCCAATAAAGCTGCTGCCGGTAATCCAACGCAGGCGTGACGCAATCACAGTGCGTGTGCGCAGCCAGCGACCGATACCGCCCGCAAAATACGTGACCGTACCATAGATAATAACTGTCAGCAGCATATATATGCTGCCCAAGAGAAGCAGTTGCGGTGTTACGCTCAATGTTTTGGTGTTTACGAATTGTGGTAAGAAACTCAGGAAGAACAAGATCGTTTTGGGATTGGTCATACTCGCAACGATACTTTGCCAGATTATCATCTGGCTTTTGCTCGAAATCTGAGACGCAGCAGCGAGCGGGTGGCTGTTACCGGTAATGCTTTTCACGCCCAAATAGACCAGATAGAGACTGCCTCCGTACTTGACGATCTGAAATGCTAGATATGAGGAATGAAAAAGCGCAGAGACACCGATGCCGGCAAGCGTTGTATGCAGCATGACCCCACACCCGAGTCCAACGGCAGCCATGAGGGCAGGGCGACGACCCTGTGTGGTGCCCCGTGTAAGCACATAGATGAAGTTAGGGCCGGGTGTCAGGATCAGAACACATGCCGCGATGCAAAACAGGCTAAGTTGTGTGCTTGTGGGCATGGTCTATTATAGCAAACGTCCCTATAAAGTAGTCATTGTAAGGAGCTAATCGGTTCATAAATTATATGTAATTACAAGATTATATACGATATGATAACGCCAGTTCATGTCAACTTATTTAAACCGTTCGCTATAGTTCCTCAAACGATAGCGGACTGGCCTAAATATGTATTCTATCGCATTTCAGGTTCATATGCGCGTTATTGTTGCAGCCCGACGCAAAGCTAACCGCCGCGCAGCTTTTTCGCCCGTCCGTCTGGATGTGCTTGTTAGATGGCTTATTCATGCCGCCGCATACACACTGCGCCCCGCGCCATAGTAGGCGTCATAGACGTGCTGGAACACGGCCGTCGTCTTTTGCCGGAAGAGTACCGGCGTGTAGATCTTCGGCAAGCCCTGGTCCAGCAGTTTCTCGATGGTCACCCGCACCTCGGCCCTGGCCTGTTGACGTTTGCGCCAATCCAGCACCAGTTTGCCCGCTTTGAGCGTGGATAGTAGTTCCCGAGCGGTGGCCTTCACCTTGTCCCGGTCCGCGTCACTCATTTCGATCTGCGGTTTGGTCAAGAGGTCAAAGAGCGCCAGTTCCTCTTCGTCCAGTTGTTCGCCCATACCCCGCTTCTCTTCTTCATTCAGGCTCCGGGCGAAGGCCACCAGTTGTTGGAAGAACTCCTCGGCGTTGAGACTTCCCGCGTTGTAGGCGTCGATCATCGCCTGGAATCGCTCCAGATAATCCATACGTGTGCGGTTAAGCCGCACCATGGCCATGAGTTTCTGCGCCACAGTCCCCTTGAGTTTCTCGTTCACAGTGCGCTTGCGGCTCGCCTTGAACTTTTCGGCCAGTTTCTCGAAGTCTACTTTGCTCAGGTCAATCCAATGCTCATCGTCAAAGGATGCGCTTGCCTCGCGGATGATGTAGCCCTCCGTGGCAATCGACTGATCGAGCAGTCCTTCCACCTGCTGCATGACCAGCGAGATGTCCGCCGGTGGTATCAGTGCGCGGATTTTGTCAGCGATGACCTGCATGGGCGTCACCTCGACGGCAAACTCCCGTGCAGTCGGGTCGGGCAGCACAGCCTTGTAGAGACGCTGCACCGTGTTGGCCAGGTCCAGATAGCGGCGCTTGACCTCTTCAGAGGTGACCAGTGCCTCCACGGCATCATCGAGCAGGCCGACGCGGGCAAATCCTTCGGAAGCCTGGATGGCTGTAAGATTCACCCCCTGATCCTGACATATTAACCGTCTCATAATAGAATAGACATTATGCGGCATACTTTGTAGTCTCATTTTGGAAGTACGAACGTACTCGATTAGGTGATTTCTGAACAAGTCGCAGATGGCTGATGACAGCCTTGTGGAGTTGCTTCGG
>JAHJQP010000190.1 GCA_018819165.1 Pseudomonadota bacterium | reverse complement strand
GGACGAACAATAGTCGTTGCCGCATTTCGCATCGCGGGAGCCGACGCACTGGATGAAGGCGATTCTTTCGGGAATGGCGCCGTCGGAGGGGCGCAGCAGATGGCTGCGATGGGGACCGGTGGCGCTTAAAATCCTCTCCAGTTCGATGCTCGTTATCACGTTGGGAAATACGCCGTAGCCGAATTCAGGCCGGCGCTTGGCATCAAATACCTCGAAGCCGGGCGCCAGGATGACGGAACCTACGGATATTTTCTCCTCGCTTTCCCTGTCTCCATAATCAACGGCGCCGGCGAGGCACACCCTTTCGCAGAGGCCGCAACCGATGCAGGCTTCCCTGTCGATGAGGAAGACCTTGGGGATGGCCTGCGGGTACCGGAGATAAACCGCCGCCCGTCTGCTCATTCCTTCGTTATAGCTGTCGATTGCCGTGACAGGGCAATGTTTGGCGCACTCCCCGCAGCCCGTGCATTTATCAGCGCGAATGTACCGGGGCCGGCGAATGATCGTGGCTTCAAAAGAACCGGGCGGGCCGAGGATCTCCTTTACTTCGGCGTTCGTGATGACCCTGATGTTCCTGTGCCGTCCGGAATCCACAAGTTTCGGCGACATGATGCACATGGCGCAGTCGTTTGTCGGAAAGGTCTTGTCGAGCTGGGACATCACCCCGCCGATAGTAGGCGAGCTATCTACGAGATACACATAAAACCCCGATTCCGCCAGATCAAGCGAGGCCTGCATCCCGCCGATTCCGCCGCCCACTACCATTACGGCGCCGATGGGTTCAGCCCGATCGCTGTTGGTCGCCCTGTCTGAAAATTCCATGAATGGATTCCGCCCCTCGCATCAATACAGCAGATAGTTCAGCCGCTTCTTACATATCGCGGAGTATGACTTTCTTCCGACGGATCGAAGCCGATACTCCCCTCTCCTACCAGAGAAACCAATAGGGGAAGGGTTTCCTTAAGGGAGAGGTTGAGTTTCCTGCTGATTTCCTTTGCCGTCATGGTTCCCGCCTCAAGGAAGATAAGGATGCGGTTTTTGCGCAGTTCCTCCCTGACGGTCGTTTCCAGCACCTCCCCGACCCTTTCGGCGTCTACACGCTCGCCATAGACATTTTCCTTTTCCATGAGTTCAGGCGCCTTGCCCACCATCCAGCGTATCTTCTCGCCTGCGAGGGAGGCCTCAATAGCGCGCAGCTTTCCTTCCATCTCTTCCGTTACGGGAAAAGGCCCCAAGGAACGGATCAGCTCGGTGAAGCCTTTTATAAGATCGGCGAAACGCTGTCCTTCGCCGGCGGAAACCCAGTCGAGCAGGAGCCTTTCCTCTCCGATGCCCTCATCGGCAAGGAGCTTGCGCAAAAAGGCAATTTTCCGCTCCGCCTGGATGTTGCCGCTTATGTAATGGCAATCGCCGGGATGACATCCGAGGATCATCACCCCGTCGAAACCGGCGAGAAAGGTCCGGGGGATAAAGGCAGGGTCGATCCTGCCGGAGCACATCACGCGGATGACACGGGTGTTGGGCGGATACTGAAAGCGCGAAATGCCGGCCAGATCGGCGCCTGCGTATGCGCACCAGTTGCAAAGGAAGGATAAAATCTTCGGTTCAAAGCTCATGGTTGCACTCGTTTCAATTCCGTCACTCAATTGTCGCCAAACATCTTTCCTCTTTCAACGCCTCTATCTGGGCGAATAATTCCTCGTCCGTAAAGTGGCGTATGGCGACCGCCTGCTGCGGACAACTGGCGCTGCAGATGCCGCACCCCTTGCAGGAAGCGGCGATAGTTTCGGACTTTTTCCCCTTTTCCGTCTCCACAACTCGGATGGCATTGAAGGGGCAGAGGGATTCGCAGAGGCCGCAACCGATACACCGGCTCTGATCCACCTCGGAGATAGTGGGAAGGATATTGACATAGCCCTTGGCGATGACGGCAGTGGCGCGCGCCACGGCGGCGCCGGCCTGGGCGATTGTCTCGCTGATGGTCTTGGGAAAATGGGCCATGCCGGCAAGAAAGACCCCGTCCGTGGCAAAATCCACAGGGCGCAGCTTCATATGGGCTTCGAGGAAGAACTTGTCAGCCGTCAGGGGAACCTTCAGCATCTTCGCCAGTTGGTCGTTGTCATAGGGAACCACGGCGCTGGAAAGGACGACGAGATCGGGCGCAATGACCGTTTCCTCTCCTATCATGAGGTCTCTTACCTTGAGCTCCAGATTGCCGTTGTTTACGGAAAGTTCCGGTTTTGCCTCCGCTGCGTAGGGAATGAATTGGACCCCCCCTTCCCGGGCCAGTTTATAGTAACGTTCCATTAAACCGTAGGTGCGGATGTCCCGGTAGAGGACTGTAACGGCCGTGCGGGGAGAAAGCTCTTTGAGCTTCAGAGCATTTTTTACGGCCACGGAACAACAGATCCGGCTGCAATTGGGATGGTCGGGATTGCGTGAGCCCACGCACTGGATCATGACCACGTTTTGATATTTTTCGATTTCTTCCGGATGGAGGGCGAGCCGTTCCTCCAGCTCGCTCTGTGTAACGACGCGGCTCTCCTGGCCGTAGAGATACTCGGCGGGACGGCTTTCCCCGGCGCCCACGGCTACGATTACAACACCGTGTTCGTATTCCTCATCCTTGCCGGCTGCGGAGATAACGCTGCGGAAGCTGCCTACATAGCCGTCGATGCTTTTGATCTCTGCAGCCGTGAAGACAGTGATCTCCGGCGTAGACAAAACCTCCCGGACGGTATCCCGCAGAAGCGCCTGAACATCCTTCCCTTCGAGGGTATGATAAATATGGCGGAGGTTCCCCCCGAGCTCATTTTCCTTTTCCACGAGCGCACTGGCGAATCCCTGGCGCGCAAGACCTAAGGCGGCTTTCATCCCCGCGAGACCGCCGCCGATGACGAGGGC
>JAHJQP010000030.1 GCA_018819165.1 Pseudomonadota bacterium | reverse complement strand
TGGTCGAGGATGCGTCCCGGCGTTCCCACGACGATCTGCGCCCCGTCGCGGAAGGCGTCTAACTGGGGGCCGTACTTCGCCCCGCCGTAGACCACGGCCGTCCGCACCCCGCGGTCGCCCCGGAGGAGCTCCGCTTCCCGGGCGACCTGCAGGGCCAGCTCCCGGGTGGGAACGAGGACCATGGCCTGGCAGGCGCCCTTCGCCTGATCGATCCGTTCGAGGATCGGCAGGATGAAGGCGCCAGTCTTCCCGCTCCCCGTCTGCGACTGGACCATCAGGTTCCGTTTGGCCAGGAGATAAGGGATCGCCCGGGCCTGGACCGGCAGCAGCTTCTTCCATCCAGCCCTGGTGCATGCCGCCCGCATCGGCTCCGTCAGCCCTTCCAGGATCGCCTCCGGCAGGGCGTTCTCCGGCTCGACCACTCGCTCCTCTTCCACCCTCTCCTGCACTCTGTCCGCCGTCACCGGATCTTCTTCCCTTTCGGCCGCGGGGCCGTTCTCTTCTCGCTTCTCTTGCATGATTCCTCTCTTTCGATTTCTGACATTGACAGGGGGCTGATCTTCCGTAAACGGGCCTGGGTGAGACACCCGACCCGGAGGGATTCGACTGTTTCCTGTTCTCTGTGGCTGCAAGATACGCCCAAAAAGGCGGCTTGTCAAGGAATTTACGTCTAAGTTGCCGATTATCGTTAATATTTCATTCGATAAATCTCAAAAGCGGCTTGGCGAGGGGCCACCTCTCGCGCTAAATTTTCGGCAATTTTCCTTGAAGTCGCCCCGCCGGTTTGGTAAGCAGCAAACGGTGGTTCGCGGCAGGAGACCGCTCCCTCTGTCATGGACAAAGCAATGGATCAAAGAAGCTATCCGCCGGCTGCGCTCGCCTGGCTCGTTTGGGGTCTCGGCGCGGCCTTTTACTTTACCGGTTTCTACCACCGGGTGGCCCCCGCCGTCATGACCCGCCAGTTGATGGCCGATTTCCACATCGGGGCCGCGGCGTTAGGCAATTTCAGCGCCTTTTACTTTTACCGCTATTTCCTCATGCAGGTTCCCACGGGCATCCTTGCCGATTACTGGGTCCCCCGAAAACTCCTGGCCGTCGGAGCGCTCGTCGCCGCCTGCGGGACCCTTCTTTTTGCCTCCGCCTCGTCGATCATTCCGGCCAATATGGGCCGGCTCCTCATCGGCGGGGCGGTCGGGGTCGCCTTTGTCGCAATCCTCCGCCTCTTGACGCGCTGGTTCGAACCCCGCTTCTATGCAACGGTGTGCGGGCTCACGCTTTTTTGCGGCGTCGGCGGCGCCGTTTCCGCCGGCGTTCCCCTGCATTTTCTGGTCGTTCGCTTCGGATGGCGGCCCGTGATGTTCATCGCGGCGGCCATTCTCCTCCTCATCGCGGCCGCGATCTGGCTGATCGTCCGGGATGATCCATCGGCACGGGGCTACCGGAGCTATGCGCTCCCCGATCCGGAGCTCATCCTGCCGGCGGGAACGATACTGAACGGTCTGATCACGGTCCTCCGTTACCGGAACACCTGGCTCCTCTCCTTCGTCGGCTGCGGTTTCACCGGACCGGTCCTCACCTTCACGGGGCTATGGGGAGTCCCCTTCTTAACGACCCTCTACGGGATGGGGACCGCCGCCAGCTCGGCCATCACATCAACCCTTCTGATCTGCTACGCCGCAGGGGGCACCCTGCTGGGCGCTCTGTCGGACCGGATCGGTATGCGCAAACCCGTCATGTTCGCCGGTTCGGTCGTGGCATTGCTCTGCTGGATTCCGATCCTCCTCGTCCCGCAACTCCCCGTCTGGCTGCTCGTGTCCCTGGTCATCCTTGTCGGCTTGGGATCCGGTTCCGTCATCGTCGGTTTCGCCTTCGTGAAGGAATCCCTGCCTCCACAGCTCGCCGGGACGGTCACCGGCGTCTATAATATGGGTTCGATCCTCGGGGCTATGATCCTCCAGCCGGCCATCGGCTGGATGCTTGATCTATCATGGAGGGGGACCCTCTCC
>JAHJQP010000189.1 GCA_018819165.1 Pseudomonadota bacterium | reverse complement strand
GCGTCCAATAATTGCTTCTTTTTTCGCATGCAGAGTTCATATCATATTTTTTCAGCGTTCAACAGGCCGTTTACCCACGTAAGACAGGCACTTGCGGCGTAATCGGCATTGATTTTACCCACTCGATTGGGAGAAGACCCACAAAATAAAGGATAATGAGCAGGCTCAAATTGATTGTTTTGAACATTTTGCAGATACGAAAAGTTTCCTCAACCCACCAACAAATCAGAAAGGTAGTCTCGACTCGCATTGGAATCGTCTGGTCAGGAAACGGTGTTATAAAATCAGTGTGGAACGTGGAGTAAATAGACTGAGGAACCTCAGAGAATCAGCACGACCTGAATAAATCAACGGTAATTCTTTAAAGGAAGATGAATGATACCAAAAGAATGCAAACGATTGGCAGAGGTGGATTTTCCGATTGCTGAGGTATCGAGGCACTCGGCGCGGGAGAAGTCCATCCGCCAAGGGCATCCGAGCATGCTTCATCTCTGGTGGGCGCGCCGGCCATTGGCGGCCTGTCGGGCCATGCTTATGGCTTTGCTTCTTCCCGATCCCTGTGACGGCCATTGTCCCGATACTTTCAAAACCGATGCCCGAAGGATTCTCCTCGATCATACCGGCCATCCCATAAAGTGGACTAAACAGATTGCTGATAATATGGGGCTCCGCAAGACCCTGCTTTCTTTCATTGCCGATTTTTCCAACTGGGATCACTCGTCTGATCCTCACTATCTGAAAACGAGCCGTGCCTTGGTTAAGGCTGCACACCCGGAGGAGACGCCGCTGGTGGTGGACCCCTTTGCCGGGGGTGGGTCGATTCCATTGGAAGCGCTTCGTATCGGCTGCGAAGCCTTTGCGAGTGACCTCAATCCCGTCGCCTGTTTGATCCTCAAAGTCATGCTGGAAGATATCCCTCGTTACGGACCGGAACTGGCAGAAGAACTGCGCCGTGTGGGAACAGAAATCAAGAAGCAGGCTGAACAAGAACTGGCAGAATTTTACCCAGCCGATCCTGATGGCGCAAAGCCTATCGCCTATCTCTGGGCAAGAACCGTGAGGTGTGAATCGCCCAACTGTGGCGCGGAAATCCCGCTGATGAGATCCTTCTGGCTACGCAAGAAGGCGACCCGTAAGCGGGCATTACAATACAGGGTCGAAAGACCAATTGGTAAGCCGCCATCTGTCGTGCTTGAAATCTTCGAGCCGAAAACAGAAAAAGAAGTCCCTGATGGAACGGTGACGCGAGCCAAAGCCACATGTCTTTGCTGCGGAACTGTTCTACCGCCGGAGCGCGTGCGGGCACAACTTTCAGAACAACGTGGCGGTGCCGACGTAATCTGTGATGAAAATGGCAATCGCACTGGTGGGGCAAGATTGCTCACCGTCGTGACACTCCATCCGGGCATGCAAGGCCGAAACTACCGCCTGCCCACAGATCGCGACTACCAATCTGTCTGGAAGGCTCAGAAGCGTCTCCAGGCTATACTCGACGAGTGGGAGCAGGGCGGCAAGAAGAGCCTCTGTCCCGTGCCGGACGAGCCCATTGCTATGAATGAAATTCGAAGGGTCTCCGTACCTCTGTATGGGGCAACTACATGGGGAGACATCTTTACCAAACGTCAGAAATATTCCCTTCACACTTATGCTCAAGCTATCTGTGATATCGATGCTACAGAATCTTGTTCACGGCTTTGCTCTCTTGCATTGGACAGACTTCTCATATTGCTCAGTGCCCACTGCAGGTGGAAACCCACAGGTGAGTCGCTTATCGATATGTTCGGCCGACACGCAATCGGCATGGTCTGGGATTTCGCAGAATCAACGCCGGGATATGGAAACGAAAATATATTCGGATCTTGGATAGATAAGTATGCAACACTGATTGCGTTCTCTTCCCCACAGAAACTTAATTTTGGTCAGATTCAGCAATCGGATGCAACACAGAATTATTTGCCTGATGAATCTTGCCAAGTTTGGTTTACAGATCCGCCATACTACGATTCAATTCCTTATGCTCATTTATCCGATTGCTTTTATGTTTGGCTGAAGCGTTCTCTCCCCCAAACTGTTGTTGGGTTTTCGGAGTCCTTATGCCCAAAGGAGGGGGAGTGTGTTGTTGATCGCCCACACCGTCTAAGCGACTCTATCAAAGATGAGGTCTATTTTGAGAGAAAAATAGCCGAAGCAGCGAATGTTGGACGAAAAGTCCTTTCCCCGTGGGGTTGCGCATCCATAGTCTTCGCTCATAAGACAACCGAAGGATGGGAAGCCCTTCTTTCCGGCATCATTGGAGGCGGGTGGTGTATTACGGCTTCCTGGCCGATTGCCACTGAATTATCAACCAGGCTGAATGCACGCGATACCGCTTCCCTTGCAACCAGCGTGCACCTTGTCTGCCGGCCCCGGCAGGAGAATGCACCGGTCGGCGACTGGGCGGATGTGTTGCAGGAGCTTCCCCGGCGTGTGGGAGATTGGATGGAGCGCTTACAGGGCGAAGGCATTCGCGGGGCGGATCTGGTCTTTGCCTGCATTGGACCGGCCCTGGAGATATTCAGCCGCTATTCGAAAGTCGTCGATCCGGATGAGGTCGAGATCCCTCTGGGCGGCGATGCAACTGCCAAAGAACCCCATAAACGAGGATACCTATCCTATGTCTGGGAGATCGTGGGGCGTACGGCGTTAGAGCATGTGCTTGGTACAGCGGAGGCCCTTGCGCGTAACGGAGCAGCCGGCGCGGTTGAAGAGGATGCACGACTCACGGCCCTTTTCCTTTGGACATTGCAGAGTTCCAATGGGAATGGGGAAGGCAAAAGTGAAAAGAAAAAAGGTAAAAGTGAGGAAATAGAAGACGAGGGGATTGAAGATGAGGATGAAGAGGCAGCTCCGAAAAGCACACCAAAAGGGTTCAGCCTCATCTTCGATGTTGTCCGCCGGTTTGCCCAGCCGCTTGGAATCATTTTGCCATCCTGGGAAGGGCGTATTATCGAGACTAAGAAGGGTGTTGTACGACTCCTCTCTTTGACGGAGAGGGCGAAAATTCTGTTCGGCGCTGCCGGAGCGCATGCCGTTGCCGACCGGATCGAGAGAGACCGGGAAGGTAGTCCGCAACTATCCCTTTTTCCGGAAATGGGAATGGATACGGTTCCCCGGATTAGAGGACGCGGCAAGAGGAGGGATGCACGGCAAGGTCCTGGCGTGGCTGATCAGGCGCTCCAGACGAAACGCGAAGCCACGACCTTGGATCGCGTCCATGCCGCCATGCTTCTGCAATCGGATGGCCGGACAAATGCGCTGCGGACGCTTTTGAAGGCGGAGCAGGATCGTGGCCCTGATTTTCTGCGTCTTGCAAACGCCCTGTCTGCGTTGTATCCAAAAGGCAGTGAAGAGAAGCGCCTCCTGGATGCGATGCTTTTGGCAATGCCGCGATAACGTTACAACAATTTCAAGATTTTAAAAAAGTATGCTGAGATAGGAAGGATCAATGGAGCCCTGGTATAAGGTGGCTACGCCACGAAAGGAAGTTAGGGAAGGCCGTTCGTTCAACCCGGATGAGTTTGCGATACATCTTGAGCAGGTCGTCGCAAAGACCGCCCCGGAAGACTACCGGGAGCCGAGGCATTTTTTTTCCCGCACCTGTTTTACGAGGGCGCTACGCGAGCATATCGGAATGATTCTGAGGCGTCTGAACGGTGAGACTGCAAACACCGCGCCCGTTATGACGCTGATTACGCAATTCGGCGGAGGAAAGACGCACACGCTGACGGCGCTTTATCATCTCGTTACAAGCAGCGCTAAGGCAGTGGAATTTTCCGGCGTAGCTCCCCTCCTCCAGGAGGCCGGCATTGCCTCTGTGCCATCCGCAAAGGTAGCCGTATTTGTGGGCAACGCCTGGGATCCACAGGAAGGCCGCGAAACGCCCTGGATCGATGTTGCCCGACAGCTCGCGGGAGAAAAAGGCGTGGGTGAACTCGGACCAGCGGCAAGGTCTACACCGCCGGGGACGGAAGCGTTGAACCGTGTGTTCCGTGCGGCGGGTGCCCCTGTACTGCTTCTTTTTGACGAGGTGTTGAACTTCCTCAATCGCCATAGGCCGATGGCCGATCATTTCCATGCCTTCCTGCAGAATCTAACTGTTGCCACGACGGGAACTACGCACGGCGCGGCGGTCATCAGCCTCCCCCGCAGTCAGGTTGAGATGACCGATTGGGATATGCAATGGCAGGACAGGATCACCAAAGTGGTTCGCCGGGTGGCCAAGGACCTGATCGCAAATGACGAAACGGAAATCAGCGAGGTGATTCGACGCCGTCTGTTCGACGACGTCGGTAGCGAAAAAATCCGCAAAAACGTGGCCAGGGAGTATGCGGACTGGTGCTTTGAGCGGCGAGCGCAGTTACCTGCGGAATGGACAGCCGTCGATACGAGCGCCACAGAGGCAAAGGCAAGAGAATTCCTGCGGAGCCGCTTTGAGACTTGTTATCCCTTCCATCCGGCGACCCTATCCGTCTTTCAGCGAAAGTGGCAGGCGTTGCCGCAATACCAGCAGACACGCGGGACGCTGGCGATGCTGGCCCAGTGGATTTCCTGGGCTTATCGAACGGGGTTTACGGAGGCGCGTCGGGAGCCTCTCATTACCCTGGGTTCAGCTCCCCTGGACGTCCCTGAATTCAGGAGCGTCGTACTCGGCCAACTCGGGGAATCCCGACTTATGGCGGCGCTTGATGTGGATATCTCCGGGATGCATTCCCACGCCCGCGCCCTCGATGCCGATGCAAAGGGCGCCCTTAGGCATATCCACAGACGCGTCGGCACGGCCATTCTATTTGAATCCTCCGGCGGGCAGGTGGATAAGGTGGCTCATCTGCCGGAGCTCCGGTTTGCCCTGTGCGAGCCTGATATTGACACGACCTCCGTGGATAATGCCGCCTTCTCTCTCGAAGATAAGTCATACTTCATCAGGCGTATTGGTTCGGATGGTTTCAAAATCGGCTATCAGCCGACGATGAAGAAGATCGTCAACGATCGTCGGGCCTCTCTCGACGAGACGACAGAGATAAAACCAGCCATGCAAAGTCTGGTCAGAAAAGAATTTGAACGGGGGGCAAATGTTCCCGTCGTCTTTTTTCCCGCTGACGGTGCGGCCGTTCAGGATACGCCGAGGCTTACGCTCGTAGTAGTCGATCCCGATGAGGAATGGACGGGAAGGGAAAATTTGAGAGACCAGATTGCCGAGTGGACCAGGCAGCGGGGCAAGTCGCCCCGGCTCTATCCGGGGTCGCTGGTCTGGTGCCTGAAAAAACCCGGGCGCGATTTTCGCGACAAGGTGGAGATGATGCTTGCCTGGAAGCGCGTAAACAGGGAATTTGCCGAGGGGATACTGGGCGGTGATTTCGATCGAACCGAAAGAGCAGATATCCAATCAAAAGTGGTGGGCGCTGAGGAAGCGGCAAAAGACGAGATATGGGGCGGCTACCGGTTTGCTGTTATCGCCGACAACAAGGAAAAAGACGGCTTGAAGCCCATCGATCTCGGCGCCGGTCATTCCAGCGCCAGCGAGACACTATGTGGGCGCGTGATTGCGGCGCTCAAATCTCAGGCGCTTTTGAATGAATCCGTAGGCGCGGGTTACATCGAGCGCAACTGGCCGCCGGCATTGAAGGAATCCGGCGCGTGGCCTTTGTCCAGCCTTCGTCAGAGCTTCCTGAACGGCTCGCTGACGCGCCTGCTCGACCCGGATGCCACGCTTCGGGGAAAGATCGTTGAATTTGTGGATAAGGGCGATTTCGGTCTGGTGTCTGGTTCCCGACCTGACGGAAGCTATGATCGTGTCTGGTTTGGGGAGCCGGTAGGTTATGATGAAGTCTCTTTCGAAGCAGGCGTCTTTCTGCTTCTCAAGACAAAAGCTAAAGCGCTGAAGTCTGTGTCCGAACCGACGCCGGAGCCGGGTGCTGTGACGCCGCCTGAATCTGCTCCGGAACTTGATAAAGAACCGGAACCGACATCTGAGCTTTCTCCGGAGCCGTCTTTGCGGACATTCCGCATCTCCGGTGATATCCCGCCTGAAATCTGGAATCGCCTCGGGACAAAAATTCTACCAAAACTTCGCAGTGGCACTGATCTCAAAGTTGGGATCACATTCTCCGTAATAGTTGACAAAAACCTGGCCCAGGGTTTTGAGACAGACCTGAAGCAGATTCTCCAGGACCTCGGCATAGACGAACATGTGAGGATCGAATCGCTTTAGAATTACCATGAAACAAAGATGGGGCAGATCAATCAGAAATGCAAATTACTGGATGAAAGGTGCTACATAAACACATCAGCCGCAAATCACGACTTCCAATAAATAACAATTACCTTACATGGTATCGACATTGATGAAATAATAAGCAAGTGCTGATAAGTCTCTTTTTTTTTACGCTTCGTGTGTTGGGGATAGTGTTGGGGACGGCTGGAAAAACAAATAAAAAAGAGGTTACTTTATCACTGTAACCCCTTGTTTTTATTTATGGCGTCCCCACGGGGAGTCGAACCCCGGTTACCGGCGTGAAAGGCCGGTGTCCTAGGCCACTAGACGATGGGGACGTTCCTGAACCCAGTTTTATAAGACCAACATCCGATACCCTTGGCATTTCCTGAAAGACGAGCCTTATATAATGCGACCGTATCGATGTCAAGCAACAATTGGAGACGAACTAAGGCATGATCATGCAAAAACAACCGGTTCGCGCAGGATAGCTTCGCGGGCCTTCCAGGCCAGCACGGCCATTTCGGGATGGGTCTCCTTCAGGGAGGCGATCTGCCGGAGGTTGTCGGCGGTCCTCATGATCAGCATGGCCATATCTCCGTCGGCGATTCCCGCCTTCCGGATGATCCGGTTCCAGTCGCCGCCCGTAGCCCATTCGTAGATCACCGCCGCCGGCCAGAGGTAGAGAGGGGCGACCGGAAAGCCGCCCGCTTTCAGCCGCTCCGCAAGGTCCGCAAGGGTTTTTACCACCCGGTCGTAGGCGCGGGTCAGGTGGCGGGAGAGATCCTTTCGGATCACGGTCAAATCCTGATCCCCGTCATAGACGAAGGGAGCGATGACGGCCGCCAGAAGCCTTTCATCACCCCGGGGCAGGATGCCTTTCCGGAGAGACTCGGCGACAAGGAGGGGCTGGTCCAGGCGTAGCTTGGAGGCCCAGATCCCATTTTCCGTCAGGCGGCTGTTCCCATCCACAAACCCCTCCTCCCGAAGGAAGCGGAGGTGCCGCTGAAAATCGGTCCAGAGATCGGCCTGTTCTCCGGCGGACTGCCCCCGGGCCGTCCCGAGGCGCCGCTGGTAGCTTGCCAGCGAATTCGCAAAGATCTCCCGGATGTCCTCCGGCGTCTGGGAAAGGAGGAGATTCAGGATCATCGAGAAGTCGCTCCGGATCCGGCTCATGATTGCCTCCGGTTTCCGAAAGAGGAGTTTCCGGATGTGGATGAGGTCCATGAAACGTCCGGGCACGACGAGCATGAAGCCTACCCGGTCCTGCCCCCGCCGGCCCGCTCTTCCCGTCATCTGGTGGAATTCCGTGCCGCTGAGAGGAGAGAATTCATGACCGTTGAAAAGGTCCGAATTCATCAGGACGATCGTCCGGGCGGGGAAGTTGACCCCCGCGGCGACGGTGGAGGTGGCAAAGATCGCCTGGAGTTGTCCTTTTTTCATCAGCGTCTCCACCAGGAATTTCCAGGCGGGAAGCTGTCCGCCGTGATGGGCCGCCACGCGGGCCGTCCGGAGGTCATGGAGCTGCCGGTGGTTCCGGAGGTAGGGAAAACGGTCCAGAAGCGCCTCCAGTTCGGTCAGGAATTCCTCATCCGCCTTTCCGCCTTCCGGCGGCGGGCAAGTTCCGAGGGCCGCGTCGCATTCGGAACGGGATTTGAGGAAAAAGATCGCCGGCAGGAGGTGAAATTTTTCCAGGACGTTGATCATCTCTCCGAACGGGGGAATGCCCCGCTCCGGACGGCCTTGAGACCGCCGGCCGATGAAATCGTCTACCTTTCCGAAGAGGCGGTTAATTTCCATAAGGGGCATGAGACGGCCCGACGGATGGAGAAAGAGAGGGTAGAGCGGGACGGGCCGCTTCTCCTCCCGGATGACACGGCACGGTTTGCCACGGATGGATGAGAGCCAGGCGGCGATCTCCTCTCCGTTGCCGATGGTCGCCGACAGCAGCAGGAGGTTGATCCGGACGGGAAGGTAGATCATGATCTCTTCCCAGACGACGCCGCGGTCAAGATCCCCGAGAAAGTGGGCCTCGTCGAGGATGACCAGATCGCAGTTCAGGTTTTCCCCGCTGTGCATGGCGTCGTAGAGCTGATTCCGGAGGATTTCGGTGGTTCCGACGATGATGGGGGCGTCGGTGTTTTCCTTCGTATCGCCGGTGACGATGCCGACGTTGGCCGGATCGAAATGATTGCCGAATTCGACCCATTTGGCATTGGTCAGGGCCTTGAGGGGGGAGGCGTACCAGCAGCGGCCTCCCTTCTGGAAGACGGACCGTATGGCCTCTTCGGCGATCCAGGTTTTTCCCGAACCGGTCGGCGCCATGACGAGGCAGTCGGCATCGCGGATTGCCTCGAGAGAGGCGAGCTGAAAGGGGTCCGGCCGGAACTTCGCGGCCACGGGTTTGCCGATCTTCGCGAAGACCGGTTTCAATGCCGGTTCCGCCTCCGGTCTCATCCGGCGCAGGGGGCTGCTCCGTCTGCCCTGGGGAGATTTTCCCGCAGGGCCTCTCTGTCGCCGCATTCCGGTTGTTCTGGTTGGTTTCTTGCCGGGAGATGATTTACGGGTCATGGGTGTGCTTATCATGGAACCGCGGCGGCGTAAAGGCCGGAAAGTCTGAAAAAACTCAGCCTTCTTTCCCAGCTATGCTCTCCTGTTCGGGGGGGAGGAGTCGGGAGAGGTGTTCGGAAACCTTTCCTGCGAGACGGCTGAGCAGGGTTGTATCCATGCCGGGCTGATAACGGTCCGGCGAGGCATCGCCATGGTTCAGGCTGCCAATCGGCCGTCCGTGGAGGGTGAGAGGAGAGACGGCAAGAGACCTGATAAAATATTTCCGATTGACCGGCAGGAGGCGGAAGAAGGGTCTGAGATCGCCATTGGCGAGGAGGGGAGGGCTTGCTTTGGGTACGACAGCGAGGAAGGCTTCCTCGTCGATGATGTTCAGGCGATCCCTCAGGATCTTTGATTCTTCCAGATCTTTCAGAAGGCCGGCCGCCTCCGGCCTGCGAATGACGGAGAGCCAAACGAAAGGGATTGCGAACTCCCCTCCAATACCCGTGAGCAGCGACTCGAAGAGTTCCACTGCCGTCCGGCAGACGGCGAGATCCTCTTCAATCTTCCTGAATTTTCGCGCGATCCCTTCATTGATCTTCAGAATGTCCGGATCGTTCATCGGGCCTTCCTAAGCGGTCGCAAATTCTGCGAAGAGGACGGTATGATCCGACGGTTTTTCGGCCAGCCGCGGATTTATGTCGATGTCGCAGCGGATCGATCTTGCGGCCAGCGGCGGCGTGGCGAGGATATGATCGATCCGCCAGCCAAGGCCCCGCTTAACCGCCCCTGGGACCCGATAATCGAAGAAGGTGTAACGGCCTGTCTCATCCGGATGGTGTTTCCGGAAGACGTCCACAAGGCCCCACGACCGGACAGAGGCGTAAGCCTCCCAGACCTCCGGTGTAAAGCAGACATGGCCGAGGAGTCGCTTGGGGTCGTGGACATCGATCGGCTCCGGTGCGACGTTGAGGTCGCCGCACCAGATGAGCGGGGCGGCGGGGGACCAGGTTCCTGCCAGGAAATTCCGGAGACGGTCGTACCAGGCGAGCTTGTAGGCGAAAGGGGCGGTTTCCCGTTCCCGTCCCTGGGGGACGTAGGTGTTGACGACGGGGATTCCCGAAAAAACGGCTGCGATCAGGCGGTCTTCATCGGCCGGGCCGCCATCGGGAAGGCCGTAGTGGACCTCCTGCGGTTCCTCCCGGGAGATCAGAGCCACGCCGTTGTACTGCTTTGCCCCCCGGAAAATCACCTGATAGCCCGCCTCGGCAAACACACTGGCGGGAAACTGACCGTCCGCTACCTTCGTTTCCTGCAAGCACAACACGTCGGGCCGATTTTCGGCGAGCCAAGGGATGATGATGTGGATGCGGCTCCGGATGGAATTGACGTTGTAGGTCGCGATCCTGAAGGTCCCCATCGATGCCGTTCCCCTATCTCAGATAGGCCGGCAGTGCCTCCGGTTCCTTTCCGTCAAAACTGCAGGGCATGCCGCAGCCCTTGCAGGGGCTCTTGAACGCGGGCAGGGGCGGCTCTCCCTTGATTCCCTCGATGAAGTCGAGGCATCGATTCACTTCGGCATCCTCCCCTTCGACGATCAGGGTGACGGATCCTTCCGCGCCCCCCCAGCCGCCGGAGGCGTAATGGACGGCCTTCAGGCCGAAGAGGGAATCGATGGCTTCGATTTCCGTCACGACATCGCCGTCAGCGACGCAGGCCATCCCCGCTCGGCAGCCGATGGTCCGGCCCAGCAGCATTTTCCCGCCGTACAAGGCCGCCTCCTCCACGGAGGGGATCAGCTTCTCGAGGCCGACCGGATAGATCGTCGCGACACCCTGGGCTTTCAGAGCCATATAGAACTGCCCCATCGTGCCGCCTCCCGGACCGGCCATGAGCACGCCGACATTCCCGAACGGATCGACGGCGTTGGCCCCCTTGATCAAGACATCCCCGGGCACGAGTTTGTCTATGACATCGCCCGGTTCCACTTCCAGAACCTCCCCCTTGTGAAAAGTCACAGGCTTGGTTCTCTGGCCCTTGCCCAGGACACATAATACCCCCTTTATGATCTGGCCGGCCACGTATCTTTCCTTATCCACCTTTCCGTTCAGGAGTTCTTCCAGGATGAAGCCATTGGTTGAGCCGCGCCCGACGACCAGATAACCCTGATCTTTTGCCCGCTTCACTTCCGGCATCGCCGCGACCGCCTTGCCGAGCAGTCTTTTCGATTCCGAAGACGTCAATGTAAACAAGGCCTGCATTATTTTATGACCTCCCTGCATTATTTTCCTAATCATCTATACGCCTGAAGAGGCGCTGTCAATGTTTTTCCTTTCCCCTTGCAGCGCCATCCTTGCCTGTCGCGTCTTCTCCTTTGCCTCGCAAACCGTCAGCGACGGCGGGGGTGACGCGTCTCGCAACGATGGGTCAACGGGGGCGGTTGGTCAGGTAGACGCCGCTCAGGACCAGGGCCGCGCCCGTCAGGAGAGAGAGATTGACTGCCTCGTCGAGCATCAGCCAGCCGAAAAAGACGCCGCTCACGGGGACGAAATTGATAAAGACGGAAGCGCGGGAGGGGCCAATCGCCTTGATCCCCTGATAGTACCAGAAGAAGCCGAGGACGGTCCCGAAGAAGCCAAGATAGAGGATGCCGATCCAGTCCCGGAGGTAGAAGCCGCCGATGAGCCCCGTGATGTTTTCCAGGAGAGCCGGCGTGAGCAGGGCGGCGCCGCCGATGATGCAGGAATAGGTGACCGCGGCGAGCGGCGAGAAGTCCTTCATGATGATCTTGCCGACGAGGGAGTAGGCGACCCAGCTTGCGACGCAGCCAAGGACGTAAATCTCGCCCCACCCCACGCCCCCGGTGAAGATCGAAAGGGGATTCCCCCGGGAGATGACGAGCGTTGCGCCGGTCAGGCAGAGAATGATGCCCATTCCCTTCCCGGCATCCAGCCGTTCCCGGAAGAAGAAGGCGGACAGAAGCGTAATGAAGATCGGATTGGTGGCCACGATGAGCGAAGCCCGTCCGGCAGCGATCGTCTTCATACCGAAGAAAAAGAAGACGTTGTAGGCGAAGACCCCCGTCATGCCCAGGAGGATGGCGGGGATGACCTGATGCCGCTTCAGGCGGGGAATCCGACCTTCTTTCATGGTGATTATGGCGATCAGGAAAAGGGAGGCCGTGAAAAACCGCAGAAACGATGCGGAATAGGGGGCGACATGCTGCGCAACGACCCTGGCCGCCACGAAGGTGCCGCCCCAGAAGATCGCGGTCAGGAAGAGCTTGAGGTAGATGACCATGAATGCCCCTGCATCATTAAAAAGCCGGCCTCTCCGGAGGGAGACGACCGGTGTTCGTTCGCCGAAACTTTTAATGAAATAATTAGCTCTGTCAAGAAAAAAGAGCGGCGGCAGGCGTTGTCCTGACAGGCAGGTGAAACAACCCCAAATCGGATTGTTCAATCCGCCGGTCCGCCTTCGCGCTTCCTGCGGAACCACTGGAGCAGAAAAACGACAAGGAACAGGGCGGCGCCGATCAGGTCGGTCTGGAGCCCCGGCTTGATCAGCAGCAGGGCGGTGACGAGCAGCAGGGAGGTCTCGTACCACCTCGTTTCGAGCAGGAGGCATCTCTGGACGGCCGCGGCGAGGCAGTAAACCCCGAAGGTGGCCGTCAGCAGCGCCGGGAGGATCTTCCAGAGGCTGCCGATGAAGAGCAGCTCGGGCGCATAGATGAACATGAACGGGATGATGAAGCCGGCGATCCCGAGCTGGAAGGCCGCCAGCCCCGTCTTCCAGGGATCGGAATGGGCGATGCCCGCGGCTGCATAGGCGGCCAGGGCCACGGGGGGGGTGATGTCCGCGCGCGTCCCGAAATAGAGGATGAAGAGGTGGGCGGCTATGGGCAGGACCCCCATCTGGATGAGGGCCGGCGCCACGAGCGCGGAGATGATGACATACTGGGCCGTCGTCGGCACGCCCATCCCCAGGAACAGGGAGGCGATCATCGTGAACGGCAGGGCCAGGTAGAGCTTTCCCATGGAGGCGTCGACGATCATCGAAGAAAATTTGATCCCCAGACCGGTCATCGTGATGGAGCCGATGATGATGCCCGCCGCGGCGCAGGCCGCGGCCACCTCCACGGCGCCGATCGCGCCCTCCTCCAGCCCTCCCAGGATCAGCTTTCCGAAGGCCTTCAGCGATTCCTTCCTGACGAGACTCATGATGAATGAGGTGACGACGGTGGCAATGATCGCCCAGAAGACGGCCCGTTCCGGAGAGAAGTCCTGCACCAGGAAGGCGATCAGCAGGAAGATGGAGAAGAGGTGGTGCCAGCCTGCGGCGAAGGCGGCAAGGATCTTCGGCAGCTCGTTCCGGGAAAGGCCGACGAGACCCAGGGATACGGCCCGGAAGTGGACCTGCATGAACGTCGAGAAGAAGGCGAGGGTCGCCGGGATGGCGGCGGCGATGCAGACCTTGTAGTAGGGGACGGAGAGGAACTCAGCCATGATGAAGGCGGCGGCCCCCATGATGGGCGGCATGATCTGACCCATCGTGGAGGCCGACGCCTCGACGCCGCCCGCGAAATGGGGAGCGTAGCCGGTCCGTATCATCAGGGGGATGGTGAAGGTTCCCGTTGTAACCGTGTTGGCGACCGAGCTTCCCGAGATCATCCCGAAGAACGTGCTTGAGACGACGGCGGCCTTCGCGGGTCCTCCCCGTGTCCTGCCGGTAAGGGCGAAGGCCACATCGGTGAAGAACTGGCCGGCGCCCGTTTTTCTGAGCAGGGCGCCGTAGAGGATGAACAGGAGAATGAAGTTGGTCGACACCCCGATGGGGACGCCGAAGATGCCGTCCGTGGAGAGAGACAGGTACGTGGAGAGTCGCTCGATGCTGTATCCCTTGTGGGCCAGGAAATCCGGGAGATAGGGGCCGAACAGGGCGTAGCCGATGAAGACGACGGCGATCAGCGGAACGGCCAGGCCCGCGGCGCGTCGGGCCGCCTCCAGGACGATCAGCACCAGGATGGTACCCATGACGACGTCCATCGTGCCGTAGGTTCCCGCCCGGTTCATGATGCTGGTGGAATAGATGAAAATCCACAGGGAGATGCCCACTGAGACGACAAGAAAGATTACGTCGGGTGCGGACATGCGCGTCCGCGGCGACCTCTTTCTGGAAAACGGGTAAAGGGCGAACAGCAATACGGACATGAACAGCCAGTGCAGCGCCCGGTGGTCCAGGGCGAAGAACGGGTGAAAATAGGCGTACAGCAGATGATAGAGGGATGTGAGTACGGCCACGATGGAGATAAGCAGGGCGGGAAGGCCCCCGTATTCGCGTTTCCGTTCGAATTGATCGAGCATTTCCTGGGCGCGCCTCGCCGCTTGGGCCTCTTCCGTTTCCGGTTCCATCGCGGCGGCGGGCGGGATCGCCGGTTCTTTCGCTATCGTTGGTTCACGCTCTTTATTACCCGAATCCATACGGAATCTCTCCCCTTGGCTATGGACAACAGCGGCACCTCCTGCCCGTGAAGGGTCAGGACATGATTGGCGACTTCTCCGACCCGGAGCAAAAACCTTGGGAAAGGCCGGTGCAGGCGCACCAGGGTCCACTCCCCGGAGAAGTCGGTTTTCCCGACATCGGGGTGGGACTCCAGTCCCGCCCCGTACCACCGATAGCTTTCTTCGATCAGAACGATCTGTCCATCACTCCCAATCTGGAACAGATCATGAACCGGCGTGTGATCGGAGGAGTGGCGGTAATCGATCGTGAAATAATCTCCTGGCTCTACGGGGGATTCCCAGAGCACTTCTTCCCCGACCGTACGGACGATTTGGAAGGTCATGCTCTCCTCCGCGCGGGATGCCGCCGGCGCCTGGCCCGCAACGGACAGGAGGGTCAGCAAAAGAAAGAGGATCCTGCACATGAATGCCCTCGGTCCCTTCTGTTGTTGGACTCGGAATAGAGAAGGAAGGGGGCCGCCGGCGCCGGCCGGCCCCCCGACTGTTTCACTGCTCCGGATCTCCGATCCCCATGAACCGGCGCCGGGTTTCCTATTTCAATGCCCCCACTTCTTTGAAATACTTCGCCGCGCCCGGGTGGAGCGGAAGCGGGCTGTTGACCGCGTTCTGCGGCGTGAGCTGGGCCGCGACGGGATGGACGTTGATCAGGGCGTATTTTCCCTCCGTGACGTTGGAGTAGATGGCCTTAACGATCTTGTAGGCCACTTCATCTTTCATCTTCTTGTTGGCGATCATGACGTTGGAATCGCCCAGGGCAAGGACGTCGTAATCCACCTTGGCGTAGGTCTTGCCCGGGATGACAATCTTTACGTAATAGGGGTACTTCTTGATGATCTTGTCCGCCAGCTTCTGGTCCATGGGAACCAGGACGATGTCGCGGGTGGCCGCCAGATCCATGACTGCCGAGCCCGGATAGGCGAAGTTGAAGAAGACCGCGTCAATCACCCCGTCCTTGAGGGCCTGGACCGATTCCGTCTGAGAGAGGTTGGCGATCGTCAAATCCTTCTCCAGATTGAATCCTGCCTCCTCGAGAATGATCTTGGCCATTGTGGAGCATCCGCTACCGGGGACGTCGATGGAAACCTTCTTGCCCTTGAGATCGGCGATGCTCTTGATTCCGGACTGGGCCGTCGTCACAAGGTGCTGGGGCGCCGGGTACATCTGGAAAAGGGCGACGATGTTGTATTTCTTTTCAAAGGGCGCCTTGCCCTGGGAGGCGTTGTAGCCGACACTTCCCATGACCATCCCCATGTCCGAATCGCCGTTGCCGACGAGACGGCTGTTTTCCACCGAGGCCCCCGTGGATTCGGCGGCGACGCGGAAGCCTTCAACGGTTTTCTGAATCACGACGGACATGCCGCCCCCGAGCGGATAGTAGGCCCCGCCGGGGCTTCCCGATGCGAGCGTCAGGAAGATTTTTTTGTCCGCAGCGAACGTCCGGGGCGCAAACCCCAGGGACACGACCATCAAGATTGCCAATACTGTGATCCATGAACGCTTCATTTTCTTACCCTCCTTAATCATTAGTCTTTTGTTTTCTTTTTGGAACCGATCGATCACATCCGTTCCCCCATTGCCGTCGTTACCGAAAACTTTCGCCGGTCTCAGTTCCTTATCCCGGCCCTGGCAGCGCCTTTCCTCCCCCGAAAGAGGATCTCTTTTCCGCCTCTGCCGGGGCTGCCGGTGAACGATCATGCGGGGCGTCCCGCCCCTACTACTTTTTCCGCTCCGCGAATTCCTCTAACTTCTCCTGCCGTTCCGGTGCCGATACCGTTGATAGACAGGCCTCGATTTCGTAATCCATCAGCGCCTCCAGGCTGACTTCGGAGGCCATGTTGAGTCCCTTCTTGATCAGGTTGATGGAGAAGATCGAATTGGCGGCGATCTTCTTCGCCATCGCCATCGCCTCCTCCATGAGCGCCTCCGCGGGGACGGCTCGGTTGACGAGGCCTATCCGCTCCGCCTCTTTCCCGTCGATGTAGTCGCAGGTGAACAGGAGTTCCCGCGCCTTGCCCGGTCCCACCAAGTCCTGAACCAGGCGCATCGCGCCGCCGGTGACCGAGGAGGAGACCCGTGCCTCGGGGGAGCCGAACTTCGCCCCCTCCGCGGCGATCCGGATGTCGCAGGCAAGCGCCAGCTCGTAGCCGCTTCCCAGGGCGAAGCCGTTCACGGCGGCGATCGTCGGCTTGGGGTAGCGGATGATCTGGCGGGAGATCTCCTGGAGGTGGACCAGGTAGTCCCGGTAGGCTTTCAGCGACCGCCCCTTGGAGTCCTTGAGGTCGGCCCCGGTAGAGAAGGCCCGCCCCGTCCCGGTGAAGATGAGGACCTTGACCGTTTCGTCCTCGCGGGCGTCAGCGAGGGCATGTTCCACCTCGAGCCAGAGCTGCTTGTTCATCGCGTTGAGCACCTGGGGCCGATTCAGGGTGATGACGGCTACCCCCTCCTTCTTCTCATAGATGATGCATTCAAAATTCATCTCGAACTCCTCCATTCTTCCCCTTAACCGATGATCACCCGGGCGTCGGCGACGGACGCCCCCTGTTCATGGACGATGACCGGATTGATGTCCACCTCGGCGATCTCCGGGTGGTCGTCTGCCAGTTGGGCCAGCCTCCGCAGGATCTCCTTCAGGATTCCGGTATCCTTCGGCTTCTGGCCGCGGACACCCGCCAGGAGCGGATACCCCTTGATCTCGCTGACCATCTCCTCCAGATCGAGATCGGTCGGAGGTATGACCCGGAAAGAGACGTCCTTCAGGACTTCCACGAAGATGCCCCCGAGGCCGAACATCAGAACCGCCCCGAACTGGGGGTTCCGGATCATGCCGATGATGCACTCCTGGCCCTTCGGCGCCATCGGCGCGACGAGGACACCAAGGACCTTCTCTGGGCGGCTGACCTTTCCGGCGTTTGCGACGACCGCCGCGAACCCCTCGCGGACGGCCTTTTCGTCACCGAGGTTCAGGAGGATCCCCCCCGCGTCGGACTTGTGGAGGATATCGGGGGAGACGATCTTCAGGGCTACGGGAAAGCCGACGGCCTTCGCCGCAGCGGCCGCCTCTTCCGGGGTTTTCGCCAGCTTGGCCGGGGGCAGAGGGATGCCGTAGAGGGAGAGGAGTTCTCTCGCCTCCGTCTCCAAAAGATTCTTCCGGCCTGCCTGTTTCACCCCTTCGATCAGCGTCCTGGCCTTGGTGACATCCGCCTTGATAGCCGGCAATGGCCTGGCAAGGTTCAGTTTCTCACGTTTTGCTCCGAATTTGGCCATATAGGCCAGACACTGCGCGGCCCGTTCCGAGGAGGGGGTCAGTAGAACGCCGTTTTCATTGAGAATCTCCATGGAAGGGAAGGGGGCTTGGGCGAAGGAGGTGTGGATGGCGATGGGCTTTCCGTATTGACGCATCAGGCGGACCAGCTCCCGGGAGGTCTTCTTCTCCAGCTCGCCGACGTGCGGGGCGATGATTTCCTTGAAACCGCCGAAGAATCCCGTTACGTAAACGGAGTCGATAGTCTCCTCCTCCATAAGGACCTCGACGACCTTGTTGATCATGTCGGGGTTCTCCTCAGCCGTGCCGCCGTAGTCTATCGGGTTCGAGGCGGGCATCCCCGCCAGGAGGAAGGGGCGGATCCTCTCCTGGGCGGCCTGCGGCAGGACCGGGACCTCCAGGCCGAAGTGTTCCGCGTTGTCCGCGGCGACCGAGTTGTCCCCGCCGCCCTCGGAGACGATGGCGACGCGATTTCCCTTCGGCAGCGGCATGTTGGCGAAAGCCATCGCGACGTCGAACATCTCGTCCACGTTGGCGACCCGGACGATTCCCGCCTGGCGGAAGGCCGCGTCCACGACGGCGTCGTCGGCGGCCAGCGAGCCGGTGTGCGAGGCGGCGGCGCGGGCGCCCGCCTTGCTCCGTCCGACCTTGAGGATCACGATCGGTTTGCGCTTCGAAACCTCCCGCGCCACCCGGACGATCTCCCCCCCTTCCTTGATCCCCTCCATGTACATCAGGATCGCTTTGGTTCCCTCGTCCTGCCCCAGGTAATCGATGTACTCGTGGAACTGGACGCCGATCGCGTTCCCCGCGGAGATGATGTGGCTGAGTCCCACCCCGCGCATCTCGGCGTAGTGGGTGATCGAGTCGATGATGTTTCCGCTCTGGGCGATGACGGCTAGCGGCCCCTTTTTGATCGGCGGGACGCCAAGGAGGTTCATGTCGCCTGCCGCGGAGAAGAGGCCGGAGCAGTTGGGGCCGATGATCTTGGCGCCGCCCTCGGTGGCGGTCCGGAGGATCTCCCCCTCGATCCTCTTTCCTTCCTCTCCCGTTTCACCGAGTCCTGCCGTGATGATGACGATCCCCTTGGCATGCATCTTCACGCTGTCCGCTACGGCCTGGGTGATCAGCTTCGGGGCGACGATGACCACGACGAGGTCCACATCCCCCCCGATATCGAGGATCGAGGGGTAGGCCTTTTGTCCGAAGAGGGTATCGCGCTTGGGGTTGATCAGGAAGATCTTTCCCGGGTATCCTCCCTGGATCAGGCTCCTCGTCCGCCGCTCCGCCGCCTTGCCGGGGACCTCGGAGGCCCCGATGACCGCAACGGACGCGGGCCTGAAAAGACGGTTCAACGACCCCATTGCATCCTCCTTTCCTGATAATGATCGAGATTCGAAACCGCGCTTCTTCTCACGGTGGAGCTGAATGCCCGGATTCCGGTGTCATTTGTTCTGCCAATAATCGCGGCGCCCTTGAGGTCAACGGGAAGTTGAAAAGAAGGAAATCCGGTCCTGTTGCCGCCTGCTCAGAGACGCGGCTTGCCGCGGCGGGGTCTCCTTTCGTTGTTTCTGTTCCGGGGATCCGCGTAAGGGATGACGTAAATCTCCTTCTGCTGCCAGAGGGCTTCCCTTTCCTTAAGCGCCTTCATGGTTTCCTCCGGATCCTGAACGCTCAGCGCCGTCAACAGGGCGTTGACCAGGCTCATGGCTGCGGTGAACGACTCGATGAAGGAGTCCAGCCGGGAATGGACGGACAGGACCCAGTCGGCGTTGCGGGCGAGGGGGGAGAAGGGGGAGTCGGTGATGGCGCCGACCCGAGCGCCCTGTTCATGGGCGTATTCCAGCACGTCGATTGTCAGTTTCGTATACCGCGGGAAACTGATGCCGATGACGAGATCCTCGCTGCCCATGCCGTGAAGGGTGTTCCAGACGTCTCCGTAACCGGGGATCACCGCGGTGGCCTGTTTCCTCAGAAAACGCAGGTAAAGGGAGAGGACGAGTGCGGGAGCGTGGGCGCCCCTCATCCCCACCACGTAGATCATCTTGGCGCTTTTCATGTCAATGACGGCCTTGTGGAAGGTGTCCAGGGAGATCTCCTGCAGGGTCTGAGAAAGGTTCCTGATGTCCTCCTGCATGACCTTTGTAAGAACGTCCCCGTCGTTCCGGACGTTCTGGACGCTTTTTTCGAGACGGGTGACCGTGGTCAGGCGTTCCTGGAGTTTTTCCCGGAGCATCCGCTGCATTGCCGGGTAGCCGTCAAACCCGAGGACCTGCGCAAGCCGCACGATCGTGGCTTCGCTGACGCCCACCTGCCTGGCCAATTTCGAGGCCGTCATAAAAATTGCCTCGTCGTAATGATCCGTGATGTACTGAGCCGCACGGCTCTGGGATGAGGTCATCTGGATCTGCTTGTCGGCAATGAGGGTCGGGATAGGCATGAAATAATTCCTTCAAAGTTATTATTTGTTGAAAATATTATTTCATATAAGGAGAGCATTGTCAAGCGAAAAATTTTTAGAGAAAATATTTGCGATCCTCTTTCCCCCTTCCCGTCCGGGGATCCAGTCCGTCCTGAAACCGCTGCCCTCCGCCGCGATGGCTGCCTCAGGCCGCGGATCCCGAATTTGACGATGTTGTAGACCGGCTTGTTGAGGGTCGTGATGTGGGCGCGGGAATTGCCGGTATACTTTTTCCAGCAATCCCTGTATCATGTTCGCACCGGCAGGGTCGGCGCTTTTGTCCGGAGGCGACGCCTGAGGCTGCCGGAAATACGAATCCCCGCAGACCGATCACTGCGGGGATCATCCGTGAACGGGAGGTGATTACGATGCCGGTCCTTTTCCGGTGGGGAGGCTGGCCGGTTCTGAAGAACATCGGCTGGAACCTGGTGCTGCTGGTTCTGGGAAGCCTCCTGTGCGGCGTGGTCGTCAACGGCATCCTGATTCCCCACGGCTTCGTCAGCGGCGGCGTGACGGGTCTGGCCCTCGTCTTTCATTACCTCGTCCCGTCTCTCTCCGTTGCCCTGATCTACGCCCTTGCGAACGTGCCGCTGTTCATCGCCGGCTGGTTTTTCATCAGCCGCCGGTTTTTCCTCTACAGCATCGTCGGGACGCTGATCTTTTCCGCCGCCGTCCAATGGGCTCAATTCCCGGTTCCGGTCCAGGACAAGCTGCTGGCCGCCATTCTTGCCGGTCTAATCTTCGGAACGGGGTCGGGGGTTATCCTCAAATCGATGGGATCCGCCGGCGGGACCGATATCCTGTCGGTGATCTTCCTCCATCGCTTTTCCATCCGCGTGGGGACGACGGTCCTGGCCTTCAACACCTTGGTGCTGGCAACCGCGGCCCTGCTCTTCTCCCTGGAAGGCGCCCTCTATACCCTGATCTACCTCTATGTTTCCACGAAGATCGTCGACCTGGTCGTGTCGGGCTTAAGCCAACGGAAGGCGGTCTTCATCATCTCGCTCCGGTGGGAAAAAATCTCTCCCCGGATTCTCACCGAAATCCACCGCGGCGTGACCATCCTCCGCGGTCAGGGGGCCTATTCGCAGCGGGAGCAGCAGATCCTCTACACGGTGGTGACCTTCCGGGAGGTGGCGACCCTCAAGCAGATCGTCCGCAGCGAGGATCCGGCCGCCTTCGTCGTGGTGTCCGACACCACCGAGGTCATGGGACACCGCATCGGCAACCAGCCCCACTGGTGACGGCTCCCTGTTTTGACGGCTTGCCTGCCGGTTTTGCGAGAGCCTTGACGGCAGAAGCCGGCCGGAGGCAGCTACTGTTTGAGCGCCTCCCGGATCCGGCGGCCGGTTTCCGGCCCTTCGATCGCCTTTTCCATCGCGTCCGACAGGACGCCATTGATCTGGCTCTCCAACTTCTCCTCTGAAAAAACGACATGATCCAGGGAAGAACTGCTCTCCGAAGTCACCTTGTAGAAGATTCTCTTCTTCTGGACGTCGGCAAAGATCAGCGTCACCCGCACCTTGGCCGTGTAGCGTATTCTCGGGATCGTGTCGAGGCAGGTCACATCGAGATCGTCAATGGCGCCGCCGACGAGGAGCGTGCCCCAGCCCGGCTGGATGGCGGCCTCCTCCAGGTTCCAGGCCGGCTTGTCCGGGACGACGCTGTATCCCGATTTGATGAGAAGTTCGCGGAGCGCCGAGGCCACGGCGTCCGTCGCCTTGACGTATTTAGGCAGGATCGGGATGGAGGAGCCGTCGGATTTAAAGACCCGACCGATCAGGAGCGTGTCGTCCATCTTCCGGCGGTCGATGAATGAGGCCACGGTCAGGCTGTATTTCCGGCCGTCGTTCAGAGCCGGCGTGATCGTCTTTGTCGGTTGATACCGCATGTCAATGTTGTAGAGCTTGGGCGTGCAGCCGCTCACCAGAAGCAGCAGGCACAGGCAAACGACCGTTCTGACGAGTCCCCGACCGGGGGCCTCCCCTTTTTTCCAGCATGCAGTGGTGGAAACCGCCACACTATCCCTGACCATGACCATAACCTCCTTAAATATCTGTGTAACCCTGTTGACGGCTTTGCAACCGGCCGGTTTTTGCTTGGAAACGCTATTTTGCCTTTCCGCCCTTCTTTTCGATCGAGAGCAGGATCTCCCCCGTTTTTTTAAGCTCCTCGCCGAAGGCGCCCCAGTTCCCCTGCCGGAGGAATTCCTGCGCCTTCCGGAAATGGCCGAGGGCCTCGATGGCCGTCTGCCGGTCGCTGAGCTCCGCGCCCGCCGCCGGCTGCTTTACGCCGGCCTGCGGTTCCCGGTCCTTCATCGGTCCCCCGCCGAAGATCTTCCGGAGGGCGAGGTCGAGCGTCTCCTCCATGGCGATGTTATTCCCGTAGGCCACGATCACCCTTTTGAGTTCGGGGAGCTGGCCGTTGGCGGCGGCCAGGTACAGGGATTCGACGTAGAGGATCGATTTCTCGATCGGGATTGCCAGCAGGCTCCCCCGGATCACGTTCGATCCATGCTGTTGCCAGAGCGTCAGCTGCTTGGAGATCTCGGTGTCCTGGTCGATCCGGGCCTCGATCTGGCGCGGGCCGTAGACCAACTTCTGCTTGGGGAATTTGTAGACGATCACCTTCCCGTAATTTGGGGCGTCGCAGCGGGCGGCCATCCAGGCCGACATGTTGTCCTTCATGCTGGGCGTGAAGGGGGCCAGGAGAATGAACTCCTCCTTCTCGGTCCCGGGGAGCTTCATGATCGTGTAGTAGGGGTCCATGGCCTGCTGGCCGCCGGCGACCTGTTTCCCCGGGATCGACCAGAGGTCTTCCTTGTTGTAGAAGACCCGCGGGTCCTGCATGTGGTACGCCCGGTACATCCGCGCCTGGATCGCCATGAAACCCGACGGATAGCGGACATGGCTCCGGAGCGCCTCCGGCATCTCGCCCATCGGCTTGAAGACGCCGGGGAAGATCCGGCTGTAGGTCTGCATGATCGGGTCGGTCGGGTCGCTAACGTAAAGCTGAACCGTTCCGTCATAGGCGTCCACGACCGCCTTCAACGTGTTGCGGATATAGTTGCCCACGTCCGGGGTGGGCTCCGAATAGGGGAAGCGATCCGTGACCGTGTAGCCGTCGATGAACCAGAGTAGGCGCCCCTCCGGCGAGATGACAAGGTAGGGGTCCTGGTCGAGGTGTGCAAAGGGGGCGATCATGGAGACCCGCTCGCGGACGTTGCGGTGGTAGACAATGCGGCTTTCGGAGGTGATGTCGTCCGAAAGGAGCATCGTGATGGAACCGAAACGGACCGCAAAGATCAGTTTCCTCCAGAAGGAGAGAGGAACGCCTCCCTTTCCCTCGTAGCGGGAGTATACGTTCTTGTCGCCCACGGGGTAGTCGAACTCCGGCATTTTGGTCTTCACGAAGACATATTCGTTTGAGTTCTCCCCGAAGTAGATCTCCGGGCGGGTGACTTTGACGGGCGTCGTCGAGACGGGAGGGATGTCCTTGATGAAGAATTCCGGGAGCCCCTCGGGGGAGATGCGGTTCACGGGGCCCATGACGACGCCGTAGCCGTGCGTGTAGGCGAGATGTTCGTTCACCCAGGTTCGGGACGGCAGCGCCGGATAGGAGATCTCCCGCGGAGAGAGCATCACCTGCCGGTATTCGCCGTTGATCGTGTAGCGGTCGTTGTCGACGCCGGTGAACTTGTAGTAGGTCCGCATCTCCTGGAGCTGGCTGTAGGTCTGCAAGAGCGGCGCATGGTTCCAGAGCCGGATGTTCTTCACGGTCAGGTTGTTCTTCTCCAGGTCCTTCGCCGTCAGATTATCCTCCGTCGGGAACTCCTTCTCCTCGATCTGGGTCAGCCCGTAGGCAAGACGCGTATAGCGGATGTTCTTCTCCAGATAGGGGGTTTCGGCAACGATCTCGTTGGGAATCACTTTGAATTTCTGGACGAGGGAGGGGTAGATCCCCCGGCCCAGGACGGTCACGGCGATGAGAAGGAGAACCGCCGCCGCCGGAACCCGCCAGTTCGGACGGAAGGCATAGAAAATCGCGGCGATCCCGGAGAGTGCATAAAGCCCCATCATGAGTTTCAGCACCCAGAGCTGGGTGGTCACGTCGGTGTAGCCGGGACCGAAGACCACCCCTCGTTTCGTAAAGAGGAGGTCGTTGAGGTCAAGCCAGGTCCCGAAGACGCCCCAGAAAAAGAACAGGGCGACAAGGAGGGCGAGATGCGCACGGGCGGCGGGCGCAATCTTCCATACCCGGGGCGGTATAAACAGAAATGATCGCCTGATGAGATAGATGAACCCCGTCGCCGCCGCCGTCACCATGAGGACGAACTTCAGCCAGCCGTGGATATGGAGAAGGAAGGGGAGCTGGAAGACGTAGAAGCCGATATCCTTCCGGAACAGCGGGTCGGAGACGCCGAAGGGGGTCGCGTTGACGAAGCGGAGAAAGTTTTCCCACTGATCGGATCCGTTCGCCGCGGCGAAAAGGCCGAAGAGGAGCGATCCCGCGGAGACCAGGATCTTTAGGGCGCCCGGCTCCATCTGCCGGAGCGGAATGTCGAACGATCCCGCCTGATCGCCGAAAAGGGGTTCCCGCGAAAGGCGCAGCGCGATCAGGAGACTGCCGTAGAGGATGAGAAAGAAAACCGCGCCAAAGAGAAAGCCGGTCTTGATCTTCGCCAGGAGGGTCACGGTAAAGATCTGCTGATAACCCACTTCCTGAAACCAGAACCAGTCGGTGATCAGGCCGATGATCCGAAGAAAAACAACCAACAGGACCAGTGCGGCGATGAAGAGGATCATCACCTTCATCTGTCTGGTCCGGGGATGGGGGGTGCGGACGGTGGTCATGGTTTTGTCTCCTTGTTTAGATGGGGACAGATTTAAAATCTGTCCCTGGTGGCCCGGACAATGCCTTCCGGTATTCGCTGATTAGGAATGTTTTTTCAATGCCGTGATCGATAAAATCCCACGGCAGGATCTCCCCGGTCTCCTTCCGGCGGTAGACGTAGAAGTCGGGATTCACATTCACTTCCTTAAAGGCTTGCGCCCAGTTGCCCCCGTGACGGTGAACCGCGAGCAGCAGTTTTCCCACCGTTCGGTCGCCCAGCGAGAGCAGCGCCTGGATATAATTCCACTTCGGGATGTCGTGGATGACCCGGACCGCCTTTTCGTCCCGCAAGGCGCCGGTGATCCGCCGGATCCTTCTCCTGACGACGGCCGTATCCTCCAGGGGGTGCCACTGGAAGGGCGTTCCGGGTTTGGGGATGAACTGGTTGATGCTGAGCGTCAGACGCCGGAACCCTTTCCTGCCCGCCGAATACCGGCGGGCGCGATGCTCCATCCCCTTGACCAGTTGGACGATGGCATCCATATCTTCGTCCGTTTCCGTCGGGAGGCCCACCATGAAGTAGAGCCGTAGATGCAGCATATCATATTCGATGAGTTTTTCAACCGCGGAAAAGATCTCCTCTGCAGTGAACCCCTTGCGGATCACATCCCGGAGACGCTGAGATCCGGCCTCAGGTGCGAGGGAGACGGTCTCCATTCCCGTTTCCTTCAGGAGCGCCACCAGGGGGACGCTCAGGCGATCAAGGCGGAGAGAGCCGACGGCCACAGATCCTCCGCCGCTGTCCAGGATAGAACGGCACAGGGGGATGAGATCGGGGTGGTCCGAGACGGCCGTGCCTAAAAGGCCGATCGTCTTCCTTTTTTCGAGCCCCCGCCGGAAGGAGCCCTCCAGAGACGCGGCGCTCCGGAAACGCGCCGGCCGGCAGACGAAACCGGCGGCGCAGAAACGGCAGCCCCGCCGGCACCCCCGGCTGACCTCCGTGAGAAACATGCCGCCGAACTCAGTGCCGGCGGTGGTGATGCCCTGTTCGGTCGGGAATGTGTCGAGGTCAGGGACCCACCGTTTGGGGATCCGCCGGGGGAAGGCGGCGTCGACGGGCTCCCGGGCGGCGATACGTCCGTCGCATTGGTTCGTGACCCGGTAGTAACGGGGGACATAGGCCCCGGAGATCTCTTTCTGCGCATGGGCGAGGAATGCCTCCCGCGTAAGCTGCCGGCGGAGGGCGACCGCGGCATCCAGAAATTCGGGGAGAACGGCCTCGCCTTCGCCTAAGAGGAAGAGGTCGAAAAAGTCGGCGAGGGGTTCTGGGTTGAGGGTGGCGGCGATGCCGCCGCCGATAACGAGGGGGTCCTTCTCTCTTCGGATCTCGGCTGCGAGAGGAATCCCCGCCAAATCGAGAATCCGGAGGATGTTGGGATAGTCGTTTTCAAAGGAGAGGGAGAAGGCGACCATGTCGAAATCGCCGAGGGGCTTCTGCGATTCGAGGCTGAAGAGCGGGGTTGCGGAGGCGGCATGGTCCGCTTCATCGCCGGGATCGGGGAGAAAGACCCGTTCGCACAGGCAGGCGGGGTGGCGGTTTATGAGGGCGTAGACGGTCTGAAACCCGAGATTGGACATCCCCGTCCTGTAAACGTTCGGGTAGGCGAGACAGATCGTCAGGGCATCTCCCCAGATCTTGCGGGTGTACCCCTCTTCCCGTGCGAGGAGAGCGAGGCATTTCTTTTTCAGTTTCCAGGACATTATCAGGCCTTTGCCTCCCCGCCGGAAGTATTTTTAATCCGCCTGCCTCCGGAGGAATGTGGGGATCTCCAGATCGGGCTTCCCCTCATCTTCGTCTCTGTCGGTCTTGACTGTGCCGCATACGTCAACCGGTTTGTCGTTCCTGATATAGGTGGGCACGGCCAGATTGTTTTTTCGCCGGAGAATGCCGAGCGTCGTGACGTTGGCTTTGGGCATGCCAGGATTTTCAAAGCCGGTGGCGATCACGGTGATCCGGATCTCGTCTGTCATCGTTTCGTCGACGACGGTGCCGAAGATGATGTTCGCATCCTCGTGGGCCTCGGCCTGGATCAGCGAGGAGGCCTCGTGGATCTCGTAGAGGGTCATGTCCGGGCCGCCGGTGATGTTCAACAGAACGCCGCGGGCGCCCTGAATGGTGTTGTCTTCCAAAAGCGGCGAGGAGATCGCCTTCTGGGCCGCCTCCACCGCCCTGTTCTCGCCGCTGGCCACGCCGGTCCCCATCAGGGCGAAACCCATTTCCGACATGATGTTCTTCACATCGGCGAAGTCGAGGTTTATCAGCCCCGGAACCATGATCAGATCGGAGATCCCCTTGACGGCATGGTAGAGAATGTCGTCGGCCTTCTTGAAGGCTTCGAGGAGCGAGACATTGCGGCCGCCCAGGCTGAGGAGCCGCTGGTTGGGGACGATGATGAGGGTGTCCACGCTCTTTCGCAGTTCGGCGATTCCCTCGTCGGCCTGGCCGTTTCGTCTCTTCCCCTCGAACTGGAAGGGCTTCGTCACGATCGCCACAGTCAGGGCGCCCATCTCCTTGGCGATTTCCGCCGCTATCGGCGCCCCTCCCGTGCCCGTGCCTCCTCCCAGGCCGGCGGTGATGAAAACCATGTCGGCTCCCTCAAGCTGTTCCCGCAGCGGCTCCCTGGCTTCGAGGGCGGCCTGCCGGCCGATATCGGGGTCCGAACCGGCGCCCAGCCCTTTGGTTACCTCGACGCCGAGCTGGATCTTGATCGGTGAAGTGGAGGCCCCCAGCGCCTGTGCATCGGTATTGGCCGCGATGAAATCAACTCCCAGAAGGTTGTATGAAATCATGGTGTTGACGGCATTCCCGCCCGCGCCGCCGATGCCGATCACCTTGATCCTGGCCGCGCTCACAAAACCCGTATCCGACAATTCGAACATAACTCCTCCCCTCCCTAAAAGAATTCAAGAACCCACAATTTGAGACTCTTGAACATACGGCTGATGAAATTTCCCTCCGCCCTGCTCAACGCCTCTCGTGCTATGTTACGGCTTCCATAGAGCACAAGCCCGACACCGGTCGCATACAGGGGGCTGTTGATCACGTCCGTAAGCCCCCCGATGTCCGTCGGGCAGCCCCGCCGGACCGGCATGTTGAAGATCTGCTCCGCCAGTTCGGGGACGCCCTCGAGGATCGAGGCCCCTCCCGTCAGGACTACCCCCGCGGCCAGGATGTCCTCGCAACCGGATTTGGTGATCTCCTTGTAGGCCATGCTGAGGATCTCGTCCATGCGGGGCTCGATGATCCGGCCCAGGATCTGACGGGAGACCTCTCGCGGCGCTCGCCCCCCGACACTGGGAACTTCGATGGCCTCATCCTTGGGGATCAGCGGCATGTAAGCGCAGCCGTATTTGATCTTGATCCTCTCCGCTTCGGCGATCGGCGTCCGCAGCCCCGTGGCGATGTCGCTCGTCACATAATTGCCTCCGACCGGTAGGACCGCCGTGTGTTTGATGCTTCCCTCCGAGAAGATCGCGATGTCGGTCGTCCCGCCGCCGATGTCGAGCAGGGCGACCCCGAGGTCCTTTTCGTCGGAGCTCAGGACAGCCTCGCTGGAGGCGATCTGTTCCAGGACGATTTCTTTGATATCCAGTCCCACCCGGTTGACCGATTTCACGATGTTCTGAATGGAGGTGACGGCGCCGGTCACGATATGGACCTTCGCCTCCAGGCGGACGCCCGACATTCCCACCGGATCGCGGATCCCGTCCTGTTCATCGACCACGTAGTACTGGGGCAGGGTATGGAGGATCTGTCGGTCCAGGGGGATGGCGATCGCCATGGCCGCATCGATCGCCCGCTCCACATCATCCGCTTCCACCTCGCGTCCCTTGACGGCCACGATTCCTAAGCTGTTCTGGCCCCGGATGTGGCCGCCGGCGATGCCGACATAGACGGAACGGATCTCGCAGCCGGAGATGCGTTCCGCCTCTTCCACCGCCCGCTTGATGGATTCGACGGTGCTCTCGATGTTGACTACGACGCCTTTTCTCAACCCTTCCGAGGGGTGGGAACCGATGCCGATGATGTCGACCCCAATTTCCTTGACCTCACCGACGATCGCACAGGTCTTCGTGGTCCCGATATCCAGACCGACTATGACGTTATCTTTTTTCCCCATCCAATCCTCCCGCCCCCTATTGAACGTTTTGTGCACTTTTCGCGGCAGCATCATCTATTCCCGGATCGCTGCCGAATGGTCAGGCATGTCTTGAAATCTCCTACATCGGGTATCCCTTCCCGCCGACTGCCGGCGCCGTCGGAACCAGGAGGTTTCGCCTCTGGACATTGATCTTGGCCGGATCGTTGAGGTCGATGAGCAGGAAAGCCGATTTCAGGTTCTTTTTATCCAGATCCTCCATGACAGGAATCAGGCGCTTCAACTTTATTTCATAGCCTTCGAAACCGAGCTGCAGGCAGAGTCCCATGTCGGTGAAGAGGGAGAGCCCGAAGGTCTCGTCTCCGTGGATCTCCGAGGCGGCGCCGATCGGGGGGACATCCTTCGCCGCCGCGAGGGTGTTCAAGAGCGCCAGGGAGCTCTTAAGAAGCGGCTCATCGATCCTGCCCGCCCGGACGAAGCCCGTCAGAACGGGAAGGTCGTTTCCCTCCCCTAACTCCACTTTCTTGAAAGGCGTCCCATCGCCGTCTAACAGATAGAGTGTGTTTTCCCTTTCGAGGAGGGCTACCGGCTCCCTTTCCTGGACCACAATGACCAGACGGCTCGGAAATTCCCTGCCGATGGAGACATTCCGGATCCAGGGATTGACACGGATCCGGCGGGCTATCGCATCCAGGTTGAGGCTCAGGATGTTCGGCGCCGGCTGGACGGCTGCCAGGGCCATGATGTCCTTTTCCGTAAGTTCCCTGCAGCCCCGAACGACGGTCTCCCGGATGTTGAGATAGGGGGAGCGGACCACGTAGTCAAAAGCGGCGAGAAGCACAGCGGTCACGGCGACGATGACGCCCATCAGGAGGAGCGCTCGGGCGGTTTCCCGCAAGACCTCTCCCGCGCGGCGCTTCAGCCGGTTTTTTTTCGCTTCCAGTTGCAGACGATACGTAGTCTTCATTGATACATTTATTCCCCGATGATCCTCACCTCGGTTTCCAGGGCATGCCCCGTCGCCTCGAAAACCCGCTGCTGGACGAGGGCGATCAGAAAGAGGATCTCCCCTGCGGTGGCATGTCCCCGGTTGACGATAAAATTGCCGTGTTTTTCCGATATCTGGGCGTCGCCGGTCCGGATTCCTTTGAGCCCAGCCTCTTCGATGAGTCTTCCGGCCGGGATCCCCCGCGGATTCTTGAAGACGGAGCCGGCATTCCGGAATTCCAACGGGTGTTTTTCCCTTCTCCCCGCGAGGATTTCCCGGACCCGTTCGGCGATCCCCTCCGCGTCCCCCCGCCGCATTCTGAACACTGCGCCGATGATAATCGTTTCAGAGGGCAAGTCAAGGTTTCTGTATGAAAAACTGAGGGTGTCCTTGTTGGCGGTACGGAACCCTTCCGACGGATCGAAGAGACGCAGCACGGCGACGATATCTTTGATCTCGCCCCCATAGGCCCCGGCATTCATCCGGATGGCGCCGCCGACGCTGCCGGGGATGCCCGCACAGAACTCCATGCCAGTGAGCGACTCACGCACCGACAGGTTCACCAGTTCGGACAGCAAAACGCCGGCCTCCACCTTCACAAGGATGCTGCCGTCTCCATTTTCCCCAATGCTCAGGCCGCGCATGCGTGCGAGCGAGATGAGGACGCCCCGGTAGCCTCCGTCCCGGACGATCAGGTTGGTCCAGTTGCCGACGGGGAGGAAAGAGGCCTGGCGCGCCCGGAGGAAGGCGACCAGACGCGCAATCTCCTCTTCGCTTTCCGGAAAAGCAAGGGCATCGATCCTGCCTCCGACGCCGATCGAGGTGTGACGATCCGCCGGCTCGTCGAAAAGGATCTCCCCGGAAATCAGTTTCCTAAGCTCTTCGCGAAAGACCTCATCTACGCTCATTCGTCTTCTCCTCCTTGCTCCGCTTCAGAAATGCTTCTCCCGCCTTCCAGACGCTTCCCGCCCCCTGGGTCAGGATGACATCCGGCGGCCGCGCCACCTGCGCGAGATGATCCACGATGGCATCAAATCCGGAAATATAAACGGCATCGGGATGACCCGCGCGCCGGATTGCCTCGCAGAGCGCCTCCGCGGTCACCCCCGGGAGCGGATCTTCGCTTGCGGCATAGATGTCGGTGACGATCAGAGAATCGGCGTCGGTGAAGGCCGTCAGAAATTCCTGAAAGAGGGCCTGCGTCCGGGTATAGCGGTGGGGCTGGAAGACGACGATGATCCGTCCGGGCCAGACCTGCCTTGCCGCGGCGAGCGTGGCGCGGATCTCCGTCGGGTGGTGGCCGTAGTCGTCAACCACGGTGATCCCTCCGGTCTCTCCCCGAACCTCCAGGCGTCGCTGAACGCCTGTGAAATGTTGCAACCCTTCCCGGATGACGGGGAAGGTCAGGCCCATTTCTCGCGCCACCGCAACCGCCGCGAGGGAGTTATAGACGTTGAACAGACCGGGCACGTTCAGCTTGACGGTGCCCAGGAGAGTCTCCCGGCAGTAGAGGGAGAAGCGGGAGGAGGTCCCGGCGAAGGAGATCCCCTCCGCCCGGTAGTCGGCGGGCGCCGAAAGCCCGTAGGTGATCGCCTTTCTCTTGATCCGGGGGAGGATCTCCCGCACGTGTTGGTCGTCCAGGCAGAGGATGGTCGAACCGTAGAAGGGGACGATGTTGGCGAACTGGAGAAATGCCTCCTTGATCTCCTCTACGTCCCGGTAGTAATCGAGGTGCTCCCGGTCGATGTTGGTGATCACGGCGAGGCAGGGGCTCAGTTTGAGAAAGGAGCCGTCGCTCTCGTCCGCCTCCGCCACGATCACCTCTCCGTCCCCCAGGCGGGCGTTTCTGCCGATGCTGGCAAGCTTGCCGCCGATCACCATCGTCGGGTCCAGGCCGCCGTGGGCGAGAAGCGTCGATACTATCGAGGTCGTCGTGGTTTTCCCGTGGCTGCCCGAGACGGCGATGGAGAACTTCATCTTGAGCAGTTCGGCCAGCATCTCGGCGCGCGGGATGACCGGGATGCCCCGCTCATGGGCCGCCAGCACCTCCGGGTTGTCCGGCCGGACGGCGGTGGAGATGACGACCACGTCGGCGTTGCCGATATGGGCGGCGTCGTGGCCTTGGTGGATGGCGGCGCCCAGGTCGTCCAGACGCTGGGTGATGTCGGAGACGGAGAGGTCCGAGCCGCTGATCTCATAGCCCAGATTGAGGAGGACCTCGGCGATCCCGCTCATGCCGATGCCGCCGATGCCGACGAAATGGATGCGTCGGACCTTTCGGTACATGCTGCTGGTGCGAAGGGTTTCTTTCATCTATTTACCTCAAGTGCGTCCTGCCTATTGTCGCTCTCCGATCAGATCCAGGCAGGCATCGACAATGTCCGCCGCAGCGCGCCGGTTGCCCAGGGCGGCGGCGGCGGCTTCCATTCTCCGGACGGCGCCGGGATCGCGGTAGATCCGCTCGATCGCTTCCGCCAGCCTCCGGCCGCTCAGTTCTTTCTCCGGGATCATCTCCGCCGCCCCGGCGCCGGCGAGGATCTCGGCGTTTCTCGTCTGGTGGTCGGCCGCGGCGAACGGGAAAGGGATCAGGATGGCCGCCTTCCCGCCGGCGGTGATCTCCGCGATGGAGGTCGCTCCGGCCCGGCACACCAGCAGATCTGCCGACCGGTAGGCCGTGGCCATATCCACGATGAACGGGGAGACGTCCGCTTCCATCCCCCGTTCGAGGTAAGCGGCGGTGACGATTTCCCGATCCTTTTCCCCCGTCTGGTGGATGAAGCGGAGTTCATCCTTCAGGGGTAAAAGACCGTCCAGGGACTCGATGACGAATCGGTTGATCGCGTGCGCCCCCTGACTCCCGCCGAAGATGAGAAGGGTGAAGCGCCGATCCTTCTTCCTGTCTTCCGTCTTTTCCTCAAAGAAGGCCGCCCGGGTGGGATTTCCGGTAACCCGGGTCCGGCCGGCGGGGAACCACTGCTTCGATGCGGAAAAGGCCAGAAAGATCTTCTGCGCGAAACGACCGAGGATCCGGTTGGTCAATCCGGGAAAGGCGTTCTGCTCGGCGATCGCCGTTTTCACACCCATGAGACGGGCGGCGAGGACCGCCGGTCCCGAGGCGTAACCGCCCACGCCGATCACGACGTCCGGACAGAAATCGCGGATGATCCGGAAGGAGGCGACCAGGCTGCCGGGGATCTTCAGGAGGGCCGCCGCGGTCCGCAGCGCTCCCCGCCCTTTGAGGCCTTCGACCTTCAGGATCCGGAGGGGAAACCCCATCCGGCCGAGGATCTTCTTTTCCAGACCTCTTTCCGTTCCAATGAAGAGCACATGGTTTTGCGGGTCCCGGCGGAGGAACTCCTCGGCGATGGCGATCCCGGGGAAGAGATGGCCCCCCGTTCCCCCTCCGGCGATGATCATCCCGATCCCGCGGTTTTCTCCTGCCTTCCCGACCGCCGTCTGGGTTTCCGCTGGAGTTCGCTGGCCGGAATTGCACCTCATGGTCAATCTACCCTTCATAGGACGAAATGTTCAATAGAATCCCTACCGCAACCAGGGACATGATCAGCGATGTGCCCCCGTAACTCAGAAAGGGGAGAGCGAGTCCCTTGAGGGGGATCAGCCCCATCACGCCGGCCATATTGATGAAGGCCTCCAGGGCAAGCATCATCGTGAGCCCGGCGGCCAGCAGGTTTGCGAAAAGATCGGGCGCCTTCAGGGAAATCCGGAAACCGCGCAGGATCAGGATGAAATAGAGAAACAGGATCAGGCCCACGCCGATGAGCCCCGCCTCCTCGGCGACCACGGCGAGGATGAAGTCGGTATGGGGCTCCGGGAGATAGAAGAGCTTCTGCATCCCGTCCCCGATCCCCACGCCGAAGGGGCCGCCGGAACCGAAGGAGATCAGCGACTGGATGATCTGGAAACCGGAATGGCGTGGGTCCTTCCAGGGGTCGAGAAAAGCCGTCAGGCGGGCAAGGCGGTAGCTCTTGTGGAGCAGGAGCCAGAGGGCCACGGGGATGAACAACGCGACGAGACCGGCGAGGTGCAAGATCCGGCCGCCGGCCAGATAGAGCATCATCAGGGCGATGACGGCGATGATGATGGTGGTGCCGAAATCAGGTTGCAGCAGGATCAGGCCAACCAGGACCCCAGTGACGGCCAGGGGGATGAACAGCCCCTGGCGGATCTCCCGAATATGATTGACCCGCTGGGTCAGGAAATGGGCCAGGAAGAGGATCAGGGCGACCTTGACCAACTCCGAGACCTGGAAGGAGAAGACCCCGAGGTTGAGCCAGCGCGTGGCGCCGCCGGCACGGATCCCCAGGTGGGGGATCCAGATTGCGCAGAGGAAGATAGCCGAGGCCGCGATACCGGGCCAGGCCAGCTTCCGGAGCTGGTAGTATGGGATCCTGATCATCAGGATCATGACCAGTAGGCCGAGGAAGAGGAAGAAAAGCTGCTTTTTGAGAAAGAACTGCCCGTCCTGGAACCGCTCCGTCGCGAGGATGGAGCTGGAGCTGTAGATCATCACCGTTCCGACGGTCACCAGGAGCAGCGTGGCCAGAAGGAGGATCAGATCCGGTTTTTTTTCCCTGGACGAATTTTTCATCTCTAAATCTGCCTCACCAGTTCCTGAAATACTTTCCCCCGCGCCTTGTAGTTCGTGAATTCATCGAAGCTGGCGCAACCTGGGGAGAGGAGAACGACATCGCCGGGCGACGCATGGTTCCGGGCCGTCGTCACCGCCTCTTTCAGGGTGGCCGCGAGGGTGGTCCTGACCACCCCGCCGACCAGACCATTGATCTTCTCCCTGGCCTCGCCGAAGAGGACCAGTTCCCGGACCCGGCTCCGGATCAGGGGCGCAAGGGCGGCAAAATCCCCCTCCTTGTCCCGTCCCCCGAGCAGAAGGATGACGGGGCAAGAGAAGCTCTCCAGCGCCCGTATGACCGCCCCGACATTGGTCCCTTTGGAATCGTCATAGAAAACGACGCCGTTTTTCTCGCCGGCGTATTCGATCCGGTGGGCGATGCCTTGGAAGCTTTCGACGGCTTCGATGAGGGAAGGCGGCAGGCATCCGCACGCCCGGGCCGCAATGATGGCGGCCATCACATTTTCGACGTTGTGACGTCCCGGGATCCGGATCATCCCGAGGGGGAAATCCTCGCGCTCACCGGAGGGGGAAACGCGGACCATTTTCTCTCCTTCCAGGAACATTCCGCAGGCGACGGCGCCGGAGGAGCTGAAAAGCTCGGTCCGGGCGGACAGGCGCCTGCTCAGGGTCGCCGTGGAGGCTTCGTCGGCGTTGAGGATGGCGAGGTCGTAAGGGGTCTGTCGCGCGAAGATCCTTTCCTTGATCCGCCGGTAGGCTTCGAAGCTGCCGTGATAGTCGAGGTGATCGCAGGTGGTGTTCAGAAGGGCCGCGATGTGGGGATGAAACTCACGCGCCCACTGGAGCTGGAAACTGCTGACCTCGGCGACTGCCCAGTCTGCATCATGCGGGCCGTCCACGTAGCCGATCAGGGGGGCGCCGATATTGCCTCCGACGAAGACCTTTTTCCCCGCCGTGCGGAGCATGTCTCCGATGAGCGTCGTGACCGTAGTCTTCCCGTTGGTTCCGGTGACGGCGACCAGAGGGGTCTTCAGGAAGCGCCAGGCGACTTCGATCTCGCTCAAGACCGGGATCTCCCGCCGGAGAGCCTCCACGAGGATGGGGTTTGCCGGATAGACGCCCGGCGAGGGGATGACCAGATCGGCGCCTGTGAGCACCTCCAGTCCGTAGGGGGTTATGATCAGGTCCGCAGACAGCTCCTCCAGCTCGACAAGGGCTTCCCCCCATGCCGATACCGGCTTTTCGTCGGTCACCGCGATCCGGGCCCCCCGCCCCGCGAGAAAACGGGCTGTCGCGCGTCCCGTTTTCCCGATACCGATGACCGCCACTTTTTGTTTTTCCAGTTTCATGGGTTTTCTCTCACCTCAACTTCAGCGTGCTGATTGCCACCAGCGCCAGCAGGACGGAGATGATCCAGAAGCGGACGATCACCTTGGGTTCGGCCCAGCCCTTGAGCTCGAAATGGTGGTGGAGCGGGGCCATCCGGAAGATCCTTTTCCCGTTCGATATCTTGAACCAGCCGACCTGGAAGATGACGGAGAAGGTCTCCAGGACGAAGATCCCCCCGACGATGGCGAGTAAAATCTCCTGCTTCGTCAGGATGGCAAGGGTGCCCAGGGCGCCGCCGAGAGAGAGGGAGCCCACATCCCCCATGAAGACCTGGGCGGGATAGGTGTTGTACCAGAGAAAACCGATACCGGCGCCGACGATCGCTCCGCAGAAGATGGCCAGCTCGCCGGTTCCAGCCACATAGGGGATCTGGAGGTAGGCGGCGATCTTGATGTTGCCGGCGAAGTAGGCGAACAGGAGATAGGTCATGAAGCAGGTGATAGCCGGACCGATGGCCAGTCCGTCCAGGCCGTCGGTCAGGTTGACTGCGTTTGCGGCGCCCACGATGATGAACGTCGACAGGAGCACATATCCCCATCCCAGGTTCGGGAGCGCGGTTTTGAAGAAGGGGATGGTCACCTGGGCGTTGAACCCCGGTTTCATGTAGAGGACAATGCCGACGAACGCCGCGATGGCGATTTCTGCGGCCAGCCTGATTTTCCCTGGGACGCCCCGGCTATTCTGCTGGGTGAGTTTCCGG